>JAAELY010000277.1 GCA_024226335.1 bacterium | reverse complement strand
GCACAACGCAGCGCCAAAGCCGTTCATCTGGACCAAGAGCGCCGAGCAGATCCTCGACAGCATCCGTCGCTTCTGTTCCCGAGTCCTCCAGGTCCACGCTCGGAAGCATTAGAGATGGAACTTCTGAAACAGGACACTAGATGGCCCTTCGTGTGCTTGTGTGCGCGATCGAACTGGGCGAAGCTCGCGCCTTCCGAATTTCTCGAAGGAGAGAGTTTCCATGCGTCGATTCGTTTTCATCGCTCTGGCGGCACTGCTGCTGCAGGCTTCGTCATCTCAGGCTGCGGATCCCGCGCTCGAAACAGAAGAGCAGAAGACCATCTACGCCCTGGGTTTCGCTGTTTCACAACAGCTCTCCAACTTCGCGCTTAGCGAAGAGGAAGTGAAAATCCTGCAGACCGGGTTGCTCGCGGGGCTGATGGCGAAGAAACCGGCGGTCGAGCTCACGGTCTACGGTCCGAAGATTCAGGCGTTCCAGGCTGAGCGTCAGGTTCTGGCCTCCAAGAATGAGACCGCAGCTGGAGCGAAGTTCCTGAAAACCGCCGCTGCCGCCAAGGGTGCGGTGAAAAGCGATACGGGCGTGATCTACCGCGAGACCCAGGGAGGCACTGGAAAGGCTCCCGGGGCGGAAGACAAGGTGACGGTCCACTACCACGGCACGCTGCGGGACGGCACGGTATTCGACAGTTCGGTAACCCGCGGCGAGCCCGCGAGTTTCGGTTTGAACCGGGTCATTCCGTGCTGGACCGAGGCGCTTCAGAAGATGAAGGTCGGAGGCAAGGCCACGATCACCTGTCCGGCCGAAACCGCGTACGGCGATCGCGGCAGCGGTCGCATCAAGCCGGGTGCGGCGCTGCAGTTCGACGTCGAACTGATTTCCATCGAGAACTGAGTCGCCGAGCTCCGGGGCCTACCGGTGCGCGGCTGGCGCTCACCGGAGGGCTCCCGTGAACGAACTCGATCGATCCTACGGCTCTGTGACCGCGCGGTTTTACGACGCGGCTTATGAGGCCATTTCCGAGCAACGCCGGGATGGGGAATTCTACGCGTCGCTGGCCCGTGAAGCCGGTGGTCCCGTTCTCGAACTCGGTTGCGGTACGGGTCGCGTGTTGCTGGAGATCGCAGCCCAGGGATATCCCTGCACGGGAGTGGATGCCTCGCAGGCGATGTTGAACGTGCTGCGCGACAAGCGACCTCCTCCCACTCTGCACCTGGTGTGTGCGCCGATGCAGGCCTTCGAGTTCGAAGGGGAAGACGAACGCTTCGCCTTGATCTTCTCCGGTTTTCGAGTGTTTCAGCACCTGGATTCGATTGCGGACCAGCTGGCCTGCCTCGAACGGGTCCGTCGCTATCTGACCCCTGGAGGGATCTTCGCCTTCGACGTCTTTCGGCCTCGAATGCAGGGGCCGGACTCGATTCCCGAGCGCGAGCAGCTTCGCTTCGAACTGGAGGGCGATCAGGTCGTTCGCTACGAGACTGTCGAGCGCGACCGTGCGCGTCAGTCCCTGCACGTGCGCATGCGCTACGAGGTGCACCGCGCCGGGGAAGTCGTTGCAAATGAGTTCAGCGATTTCGATATGCGCTGGTTCTACCGCTACGAACTCGAACACCTGCTGGCGCGGGCGGGTTTCGAGGACGTGATGATCTATGGCGATTTCGATCGCAGCCCCATTAGCGTCGAGAGTCCTTCGTTCGTGGTGGTCGCCCGCTAGGGAACCTCTGCACAGGGAGGCTGCGGCTACGAAGCGCGATGCATCCGCCTGCGCTGCGTCGCGCGACCCTCTGCAGATCTACGGATCTGCGATCGGATCACGCTTCTTGCTCAGGCGGCGACTCCCGCTTCTCGCTCGAATCCTCCCTGTGCAGAGATTCCCTAGCTCTGCTTTCTGCGAACAACGCGGCAGCCACGCCGCACAGGATCAGCCCCGCACCGGCGATGCGCGACGCGGCGAGCGATTGGTCGAGAATCCACCAGCCCAGGCACAGACTGCTCACGGGTTGCGACAAGAGCAGGAGCCCGCCGTGGTGCCCGGGCAGGTGCTTGATACCGGTTGTGATCGCCATCCACGAAGCGACCTGCGCGACCAGGCCCAGAAGCAACAGCCAGCCGTGCTGCTGGGCCGACAGCGTCGCGGGAAGTGAACCGTCGACTGCGCCGACCAGGGCCAGTGCGACCACTCCGACGCTGAGTTGCATCACGAGTGTCGCTTCAGGCAGCACAGGTGCAGCCCGTTGCGAGCGTCGCAGGCAGATGAGTGCTCCCGCATAACAAAACCCCGCAGCCAGCCCGAACAGCAATCCCGCGCGCTGTTCCGGGAAGCGCAGGTCTGCGGAGTCTTCGCCCGTGAGCAGGAGCAGGCCGAGAGCGATCACAGGCAGGGTGAGCCAAAAAAGGCGTGAGGGGCGCTCGCCGAGGAACAAGAGGCCGAACAGGGCCAGCCAGACGATCTGCGTATTGGCCAGGAGGGTCGAGGGACCGGCACCGATCAAGCCGATCGAGTGGTGCCAGAGATCCATGTCCGCAGCGAAGAACAGTCCGGATAGCGCCGCCGCCGCGATCCAGCCCCGCCGGGAGAACGAACGCCGACCCGCAGGCCGCACCAGGCAGAGTGCGAGAAGCACCGGCAACGCGTAGGCAAAACGCCAGAAAGCCGCCTGAGTCGGGGCCGCCTGTGAGAGAGCGACCAGGATCGGCGCCGTGGAGATCCCCAGAGCGCCGCCGACCACTAGAAGATAGTGCAGAGACCGACCTGCTTCCGGGTGGGATTCAGCCGTTGCTCGCGTCTTCCTCGTCCTCGGGAAAGCCGTACCCGGCCAGGTCTTCCTTGGTGGCCACATCTGTACCGGAACCGCCACCGTCGGGTCGGTCCATCCGCTTTTCGCGCTTCAACGCGGCTTTCTCGGCCTTTTTGACCTCTCGCTGACGCTTGAGGATCGACATCTTGCTCTTCCGGGCCATGGCGGACTCCTGGTGTGGACGGTCTGGCGCTTCTCGCGGGTCACGGACTGCAGTGCCGAGACGGCAGAGCGTCCAGCCGGGATTTACCCACCATGATCCCGGGGAACTGCTCACGCGGTTCGAGGCGGTGTCCTATCTTACACCTCCGGTTTGTCGCGGTCACCCCATGAAACCGGATTGCGGGCCTGGCCCCCTCCGAAGCAGTGGCCGATCTGCCTCGGCCGGCGGGGCCCGAACTCGGAGTCCTATCTGTAAGGGAGATTTCGAGGGGAGCCCAAGGGGGCACACGACCCGCCGGCCATCTCGGGGGATTCTCAACCCCGGGGCGCTCACCACGGGAATTCGCCACCGCTGAGAGGGAGTGCGCGGGGTCGATTTTGGAGTCGAGGGGTCTCGGTGCTCTTCGTGAGTCCTCGAAACGGTTCTGTCGGCTCCTGGTTTCGCGCTTTGTTCGCTCGCGAACGTTTCCGAGGCGGTCTCGCAAGTTTATGATTTTCAAAGGGAATTTTCACAAACCGGCAGCCACACCGGAAAATCCGCAGGAAATCGCGACTCTGCGCAAAAAAACGCTTGCCTTTGAGGGGTGTCCCGCGGTTAGAATCACTCACTGGGTTCTCTAGGGAGGAGGAAACAACTATGAGTATTCTGCGCTATTCGGCGGTGGCTCTAGCGGTGCTTTCGCTTATGGCGGTGAGCACTCCGGCGGGTGCAAGCCCGACCGGTACCACGTACACCGTCCAAGTCAATAACTTCGGTGGCTGCACCGCAGGCGTCGCTGCCGCCTGCGAAACGGGCCAGACGCTCACGTGGGACGGAGTCGCTGAAGCGGTTCCGGGCACTGCGTTGACCGTCAACGAGGCGGACACCCAAGATCCGACAATCCTGCCCAACGTGGCTGGATTTACGTATCAGGCTGTCGCCGCCAATTTCGGTACGGCCCTGAACGTCGGCGTTCCGAGCGTCGGTTATGACCTACTCGAGATGTGGGTCGATGATGCCACCGTGGGTGGCTTCAGCGGAGCCGGCGGCATTCCAAATCCGGCCGCGTTCTCGGGTATCACCGCAACGGACATCAACAATCCGCTTTCGAACCCGATGGAGATCTACAAGTCCCTCGCGGGTACCGGCTTCGTGTACTTCACGAACGACGGCGTCGTCTTCAATATCCAGGACGCGCTTTTACAGGGCCTGCCTATTGGTGGCCATCCGTTCAATCCGGCCATCACCTACGGCGTTCTGTACACGGGTTCACCCACCGTGGGTAAGCTGTGGCCGGACATCGCGGTCGACTCGGAGGCGTTCAACGTTCCGTGGTCCGTGCTCGAGTTCGCACTCGGCATGCAGGGCCAGGGCATCAACGATGTCCACGTTGGCGTGCTCGTCGAGACGATCTTGCCTGAGCCAGGGAGCGCTCTCCTGCTCGGCATGGGTCTGATCGGAATCGCAGCGATTCGTCGCCGCGCCTGATCGGTCCGAAGCAAAATGAAAGGCCCCGGTCCCGCAAGGGATCGGGGCCTTTCATTTTAATCTGATCCCGGTGGGTTTTTGGGCTGGCGTCGAGATTCCTTTCGCAGTGCGCGATCTTCTCGAGCAGAGCGATACGGGGCCTGATCGCCCGGGCGGGTCACAGGCTAGAGGACGGCGATGGACGAGGCGGAGCTTCTTTCGAGCTTGAGTGACCTGGCGGGGTGTGCCGGTATCGAGGTGCGCAGCGTTGACGACACCTCTGCCGGAGAGTTGCCTCCTTCCAGCGGAGTGTGCCGGGTTCAGGGTGCGGTCTGGGTGCTACTCGCGAGGGCCGACCCGCTCGACCGCCGAACCGAAGTCCTGGCCCTCGCCCTCCGGGAACACGCAGCAGAGTGGATGGAGGCTCACTTCATCGCTCCCGCGTTGCGCGAGGTGATCGACGCCGCCGGTGAGTTCCGTCAGAGCGATCAGGGCAGCGTGTAGGGCACGTTCTCCAGCCAGACGAGATCGGGGGGGCCGCCCCGGTTCATGTACACGTAGCCCTGACCCGCCTCCAGATCGAAACTCTCATCGCTCCCCCCGGTCTCGGGGAACCAGCGTCGATCGAAGCTCGGGTCGCTGCCCGAATCGAAGAAGTACTGGCCCGCGAAGGCTTGGGTCTCGGGAACGAAGCGCAACACGCGATCGGACGCGATGGGATCGGTGCCGCCAGTGGCGCCGGCCAATGCCAGTGAAGTCGCGTCGAGCGGGCGCCCAGAGACGGCATGGCAGGGCGCGAACAGATTCATGCCTGCCAGGAGATTGTGCGAATGCGGCTCGCGGGCCAGACGTCCAGCGAGAAAAAGGTTCTGGGCCGGCCCGCGGTTGTGAACAAAGACCGCGTCACCACAGCCCAGGCGCAGCGTCGATTCGCCGCCGATTTCGAAGAGTCGATGATCAAATCCGGGAGCGGTCCCGCCTGAATCGAATACGAACGCGCTGGTGTACACCTGTGAAAGTGCGTCGAACGCGAGTACGCGATCGGCTTCGGCTTCTTGCGAGGCGCCGTCGAGTTGCTGTCCCAGGATGACGTGGATCGAATCATCGTCGGCAAAAAACGGCATGCCGATGATCTCGAAGCCGCCGGCCGGAAGTTTGATTCGCACGAAACCGACCGGGTTGCCGGTCACGGTCATCTGGCTGCCGGTTTCCGGATGGGAGCCGGTGATCTGCAGCGCGTAGATCCGGGTATCGACATCGCTGGGCGATCCGCTCGTGGTGCTGCCGTCGTCAATCTGCTGCAGCGAGGCTCCAGTTCCCACCATCGTTGCGAAGCTCTCGAGGCTGGGCAACGAGGCACCCGATCCGTTGCTATCTGCCTGTGCGATGCCAGCGCCGAAAAGCACCTCGTAGCTGATTCCTGGTGAGGACGACCAGCTCAGTTCTACCCGTCCCCCGGCCAGTTCGCGGAGTGCGGGCGAAAGGTCGCTGTCGGCATCGAGTGGATTGCTTCCCGCGATCAGTTCCGTGAGGTCCAGATCACCGTCGCCATCGCTGTCCTCGGATCCCGGGTCGGTTCCGATGCTCGTCTCATAGGTGTCGCTCAATCCGTCGCCATCGTCGTCGCAGGCATCGCCCGCGCATTCCAGCGGGCACAGCGCGCAGCGCGGTCCCGGCGGCAGCCCGTTCCGCGCCTGGAAAGCCGCCTCGTCCGAGGTGTCGACAGCCAGGCCGAGGGCACTGGCTTCTTCCATGTCGAACTTGTCGCAGGGCTCTCCGCCACTCGTTCCGCAGGTTCGTTGCATGACGAGACCGAAAAGGGATGCGGCGAACTCCGCCTGGTCCGAAGCGTCGACGTTGCCATCACCGGCCGTGAACTTTCCGTCGCAGGCGTTGCCGTAGCCATCCGCGTCGTCGTCGAGTTGGCCGCCCGTCGTGGTGCGGAACGGCTCCCCCTCGAAGTCGTATGCGAGGTAGCCACTGGTGTTCGGGTCGAACAGAGAATTGGCGATCGTCGTGCAGTTGTCGCAGATCTGGCCCACACCGTCGCTGTCGTCATCGGCCTGGTCTGCGTTGGGAATTCCCGGGCAGTTGTCGCAGAGATCGCCCACGCCGTCGCTGTCGCCGTCGTTCTGATCGGGATTCGGAAAGATCGGGCAGTTGTCCGCGGCGTTGGGCTGGCCATCATCATCCGCTTCTGGATCACACGCGTCGCCTTCGCCGTCGCCGTTGACGTCGCTCTGGTCTGCGTTGGCCAGGTATGGGCAGTTGTCGAGGCAGGCGCTGGGCACGTCATCGCCGTCGGGGTCTGCCTGGTCCGGGTTGTAGTCCGTAGGACAGTTGTCCTCGTAGCAGGCGATTCCGTCGGCATCGAAGTCGCAATCGTCCGCGCCGGTGAAGCCGATCCGCGTCTTGTACGTGTTCCAGTTCACATAGATCGGGGCGCCCGTGACCAGCCAGCGGCAATCCCCTGGGAGTCCGTCCTCGCAAGTCTGTTGGCAGTTCTTTCCCGAGCAGCTGACGCGCGGATAGATCGCACCCGACGCCACTGCGATCAGGCCATCGAAGGTGCATCGGTCCAATCCGCCCGCATCATCGCGTGTGCAGTTACAGCTGGTCGAACCACCGATCGGGCAGGAACGCAGGACGGTTCCTGTCTGGTCGACCACTTCGAGGGTGTCGAAGCGCATTCCAGCATTCGGGTCGCCGAGGTCTGCATTGTCGGGATCGTTCACGACCTCGACGCTCAGATGGAAGGCTCCGCCCGGAGCGGAGAGCAGGTCGCCCATCTGGGTGACGGCGACGGCGCAGGATGCACTCGGGATATCCCATTGGGCACAGGCTTCCACCCGGAGTTCGGGTTTGCGGGCGCGTCCGTAGTAGCAGCGCCGATCGCGCATGGCATCGATTACGCTAGTGCGCGTAAGGGCATCCGCCCAACACAGCGTGGTGCCGCGCGACGTGCTGGGAAACGCTGTGGGCAAGCAACCTTCGGGCCGGTTGTGGTTATCGCTGCCCATCGCGGGAAAGGTCCGGAAACCGCGAGAAAGCGCTTGCTGGTAACTGCCTTCCCAGCGCACGCGCGTGGTGCCGAGTTCCATCCCGAAGATTAGTGCATCGCTGAAGCCGCCGGGGTTTGTGGCGGGATCCAGGTGCGGATCGGCCAGTTCGGCGGGATGAGCCTGGATGACCGCACCGCCGAGTTGCGCGACCCACAGATACATCTCCCACTCACTCGTACACAATCCGTCCTTCACGACGCCTTCGCCGCAAGTCACGTCAGTGTCTACGGGAAGAATCAGGATCTTGTGGCCGCCGGTATTCGCCAGTCCGCTGTTGTCGTGTCTTGTCGTGTACTCGCGCCCGCTGAACGCGATGAATGCACCCGGCTGATTTCGCGTGCTGGCCGCGGTCGAGAACGACTGGGCTTCGTTCCAGGGGTCGAACGGCGCAGCCAGCGGAAGACCGGTGGAAAAATCGGGGAAGCCGCCCGGGTCCAGATCGAAAAAGCCGCCAAATTTCGTATCGGGGATCGGAATCGTGTTCGGGTCGATCCAGAGCTTGTACGCCTGTTCCTGTGGCAAACGGGAAATCATGTGAGAGTGATGCGACAGGTTCCCCCAGTCGTAGCCACCGGCGCGCATGGCGTCGTAGACCGATGTCGGTCTGCCGAACTGATGCGGCGCGCAAGCCTCGTTGAGCCAGGAGGACAAATTGCTCGCCGAACTCGCGTGTTGGTGAGCGTCACCGCCAACCAGACGTTGCGACGCGTAGGAGTCCGCCTGCAGCTTGCCGGGTAGCAGCGCAACGGCGAGACAGACACAAAGGCAGAGTTGGATGGCGAATGCTGCTGAAGTCTTCAGCGCAGCATTGCCGAACAGGACGCCACGCGGAATGGCGACCGGTTCGTGTTGTTTCAAGCGACCAGGCCTCCGGGAAGGTGAGACGGATCGTTAGGAATCTTGTCGGTGGGCCAATGATGGGGGGTGTAGAGCCGGGTTGCCAGCCCTACACCACGGGTTTTCGCGAAATTTCCGTGTCCGGAAGGAGCCCGATTGAGTTCGTCTGCCGATTCAGTGCTTCTCTCAAGTCAACCGGCACAGGCAAATTCCGTTATATATGTGTATTGCCGCATTGTTGGGGAATTCCGAATCGCTCCGAGTTTCCATAGCCAACGCTTTCTGGGCCGATCAGGCCCACACCAGTTCGCCCGGTTCGCTGCGGTTTTCCTCCGTACGGTGTGATCGCACCCGGACGACCGGTGGCGAATTGGGGTCGCAAAAACTCACTCAGAGCGGATCTCGCCGGTTACAATTGGGGATGGTCATGTCGCGTCTAGGGAAGAGGAGCGCCATTCCAGGCGAAAGGCGAAAGCTCGCGCACCATTCGCGCGCGCTGCGGTTGTGCCTCGTCCTGATGGTTGCCTTCGCGGCTCTGGGGCTCCGATCGCCCGCGTATGGCCAGGAGGTCCGCTCCTTTCAGGAAGGTCAGAACGGGTACGCGGGTACCGAGGACCTGCACATCTCGATCCCGCCGGATTTCACCGGGTCGGGTCACGATGAGAGCGAGTTTCCGACCGACCCCCAGAACGAGCGCTGGGAGTGGGATCTCGAGGACACCTGGGGAGCCGCTTCTGTCTTGCTGAGTTCCGGGGCCAACAAAAAGAGCTGGGGCGACAACATCGGACTCTTGCGTTTTCGGGATCTGTTCGGATCCGACGCGGATCAGATTCCTCCGGGAGCGCAGATCAACTCCGCGACGCTCTACATCGAGGTCGACAACGGCTATCCGAGCAACGGGGATGCAGCGAATCTGCACCGGATGCTGGTCGACTGGGACGAATCGCTGCGTTGGGATTCACTGGGCGCGTCGCCCGGTCCGGATTTCGGGTCGGATTTCTCCAGCGCGATCGAGGCCCATACCGGCGAAGTGGTCGATGGGCAGGTGCTTGCAATCGATGTAGCAGACTCGCTTTCGGCCTGGTCGGCTGATCCTGATGCGAACCTGGGCTGGTTGTTCATGCCGGTTGGACTTCAGGAAACGATCCCGGTCGCGAGCTCATCGCTGGGGTCCCTGACGAAGGTGACCGTCGACCTCGACATCACGACGCCCCAGCGCGGCGAACTGATCGTGACACTGCGACATGGCAATTACACTGCCCTGCTGCTCGATCAACTCGGCCGCTCGGGGTGTTTTTTCGCCAACATCAACGGGGCCGATGACCTGGTGATTACGCTCGACGATGACGCGGCCACCGACGTGCACGACTCGGGAAATAGCTCCCCCTTGCTGGGTACCTATCGACCCGATGGCTCCTGCCTTTCGCTGCCTCTGTGTACGGGCGGAGGAACGGCAGGTTTGTGCGGTCAGCTCGCGGACGGCGACTGGATCTTGACCGTGACCGATGAGTGGAGTTCTTTCAATAGTGAGTCCGTGCTCAACTCGTGGTCGATCACGCTGAGCGATGGTGTGAATCCCGATGAGACCTATCTCTCGTCGCCGGGTGTCCCGATTCCGAAGGATCACCACGGTCTGGACGCGACCACGATTCGCAGTAGCGAAGACTCGAATAGCTTTGCGCGCCCGCGTCTCGAGGTTGATTTCGCCCCAACTATCGTCTTTGCGCCGATCGAACTCGATGCCTATCCCGGTGCCGGTTCGCAGAATGTCGTATTGCGGATTCCCGATGGATCGAATTCGGCACAGGCCGTGACGGTGACCATCGCCAGTGATGCACCCGGTGTAACGGCCGGCCCGGGACCGATCGTGTTCGCGCAAGCAGGCGCGACGAGCATGCCCGTCGCGCTGACCATCGGTTCCGCCGGTACGGCTCTTCTCACCACGACAAACGATGCGGCGGTCGGCGACGCTGCGCTGCCCGTAAACGTTGCGAGTACTCCGATCGAACTCGATCCCGCAGCGGTCTACGATGCGGCGGGCGCGCCGAATTCGTCGATCGAAGTGCAGATTCCACTTGGAAGCAATGCTCTCGGCCCGGTCAATGTGACCCTCACGACCTCGGACCCTGCGGTTGCGGACTTCGTCGGATCGACGGCGGGTTCGCTCGCTCTCACGTTTGCCGCAGGTGGGTCGAATCTGCAATCAGCGAGCGTGATCTTCGGCGCGACCCCCGGCAGTGCCAGTTTTACTGCTAGCGATGACGCGGTGGTTCTGACCAGCGGCGTCGCGCCCGTGGTCGTCTCGGTCGAAGCGCCCGTCGAGTACCACGTCAACGGTCCACCTTACCTCCAGCTCGGGGATGCACCTCTGAATCCGCTAACGGATCAGTTCCTGGTGGCCTGGCAGACAGTCACGACCCGCGAAGGCGGCCCGAACGCGGACCGCTTCGAAATCGAGTATCGGGAACTCGGGGATCCCAACTGGATTGCCGTCTCGACCGGAACTCCAGTTTCCGTCAACTCGGTTTCTCGATTGAACCAGAACGCAACGATCAGCGGCTTGAATTTCGACTCGGAGTACGAGTACCGACTGAGGCATCTGCGCAACGAGGTACCGATCCAGACCTGGCAGAATACGGTCGGAACCCAGAAGACGGGCGCGTTTCGTTTTACGGCCTTCGGTAATAGCGGCCAGGGTACGCAGGGAGCCAAGAAGATAGCCGCCCAGCTTGCAGTTCAGGATCCCGACCTGCACTTCCTGCTCGGTGACTACGTCTATTATCTGGGAGAGTACGAACACTTCCAGTCCCGAGTCTTCGATGTCTACGAGGATACGATCGTCGATCGACCGTTCGCATTCGTGATCGGCAATCACGGGGTTGGAATCGACGAAGGCCAGAGCACTCTGGATCACGCTTTCTCGCCGTTGAATGGTCCGGCGACCCTGACCGACGAGTACAACTATTCCTTCGATTACGGCAGCGTGCACTTCGCCGTCATCAACTCTGCCCGCGATTTCGGGACGCTCCCGACCGATGTCGCGCCGTGGCTCACAGCAGACCTGCAGGCTTCGTCGAAGACGTGGAAGGTGGTCGTGTCGCATGAGCCGGCCGTCATGAAGGTCACCTGGTCCGGCGAACGCGAAGAACACGACCAGTTGCGGGACAACATCCTGAAAGTCGCCGTCGACGAGGGGGCTGATCTGTTCCTCGGTGGCGCCGTTCATTCCTATCAGCGCTACCGCCCGATTACGGACGTGGTTCCCGGTGACCCGAACATCGCGTATGCCTCTTGTGAAGACGGGGCCGGGACGACGGTGATCCATCCAGGAACGGGTGCCTGGACCCGAGCTCCGGACCCGAACGTGCCTTCACCGTTTCCCCCTCCCGTCGAGTTCTACGTCTCGGAAATCGGTATCGGTGTGTTCGACGTGAATGGAAATCAGTTGACGGCCACTATGGTCAACAAGAACGGCACCGTTCTAGACACGGTAACTCTGAACAAGTGCATCTTGCCCGGAGACTGTCTGTGTCCGGCCGTGTGTGGCGACCTGATCATCGATGCGCCCGAACACTGCGACGGCAGCAATGATTCGGCCTGTCCAGGCCTGTGCCTGCCCGATTGCACTTGCAACGTTCCAGGCCCTGCGTGTAGCGACGGTTTCGACAACGACTTTGATGTGCTGGTCGATGCGAATGATCCGGGTTGCAGCGATCCAAATGACCCCGACGAGCGCGATCCGCTCGGTGCCGCATGCGATGACGGCAGCGACAATGACGGCGACGGTCTTTTCGACTATCCGGATGACACCGGCTGTACCGGGCCGACGGACACCGATGAACGGGAACTGGGTGGTATTGCGTGCGATGACGGATTGGACAACGACCTGGACCTGATCGCCGATTTCCCGGCGGATCCCGGTTGCTCCAGCGCGAGTGATGGCGATGAACGCGGGCCTGGTCTGCCCTGCGACGATGCGCTGGACAACGACCTCGACGGTACGCCGGATTTCCCGGGCGATCTCGGGTGTACCGGGCCCTCCGATACCAGCGAACGCGAACTGGGCGGGCCGGCCTGTGACGATGCGGTGGATAACGACAGCGACTTCTCTTCCGACTACCCGAATGATCCGGGCTGCAGCGGGCCGACCGATCTGAGCGAATTCGACCCCAACGGACCCGCTTGCGACGATGGCAGCGACAACGATGCCGATCTGCTGATCGACTACGCGCAGGACGCTGGTTGTTCCAATCTTGTAGACGACGACGAAACCGATATCCCGCCTTCGATTCCAGTGTTCCCCTAGGGAATCTTTGCACAGGGAGGATTCGAGCGAGAAGCGGGAGTCGCCGCCTGAGCAAGAAGCGTGATCCGATCGCAGATCCGTAGATCTGCAGAGGGTTGCGCGATGCAGCGCAGGCGGATGCATCGCGCTTCGCAGCCGCAGCCTCCCTGTGCAGAGGTTCCCTAGCAGGTTGTGGAAGCTCACCGGGCCGGGATGCGCGGCGTCTTTCGGGGCGGCGGTCCGGTCAGAATCCCAGTTCGCTCAGTTGGACCGGGCGGCCTTCGCGCACGGAACGCTCTGCAGCTACCCCGACGGCGACGGCTAGTGCGCCGTCCTCAACGCTGACGATCGGCTTGCCGTCCTTCCTGATTGCCTCCAGGAAGGCCATGTGTTCGAAGAACGTCGAGCCGTGGTGCGCGCCCGCATGGCGAACCTCGCGATCGACGCTCAGCTCGATATTCGTTTGATCGCGCGAGTCGCGCCGCGTTAGAATCAATTCGTGGGCGGGGATGAAGGCTTCGATCTTTCCTTCGCTGCCCGTTGCCGCGATCTCCATTTCGTTCTTCGAGTTCTCGGCGAACATGCAGAGGTCCAGTAGGGCGCGCGCACCGCCGTCGAAATCGACGATCGCAAAAGCGTTGTCGAGGATGTCGGGCTGCCGACCGCCGTAGCGCTCGTCCAGGTGGTTTACGTCGTGACCGCCTGAGGCGTAGACGCGGATCGGGCGCTGCTCGGTGATCAGGTTCATCAAGTCGAAGAAGTGACAGCACTTTTCCACCAGAGTGCCGCCAGTGTTCTCGGCGAAGCGGTTCCAGTCATCGACCTTGGGCAGGAAGGGATAGCGATGCTCGCGGATTGCGAGCATTTTCAACTGGCCAATACTGCCGGCGCCTACTTCGTGGACCAGGCGTTCCACGGGACGCATGAAGCGGTACTCCATACCCACCCACACGATCCCGCGATGTGAAGCGGCCGCTTCTACGACGCGCATGCAGTCGTCGATTTTCGTGCATAGCGGCTTTTCGATCAGCACGTGCTTGTGCGTCTTGAAGACTTCGCTCAGGATTTCTGCGTGCGTGAAGTTCGGACTTGCGATGATCACGGCGTCGACTTCGGCGTTCGCAAGCAGGTCTCTGTAGTCCTCGTAGGCCTGCGCTTCCGGTGGCGCGACCAGCCTGGCCCAGCGTCGGCTCTCCGCATTGGGGTCCGCAAAAGCGTTGACCTTGGCGCCTGGCACGAGCGCGAGGTTGCGCAGGTGCTCCGTGCCCATCAGTCCCGTCCCGATCACACCGTAGCGAACTGGTTCTTCCACTCTGTCTCCTGTTCCGCGCGCCCCGTTCGAGGCTTCGAGATCACGACAGGATACCGGAGATTTGGACCCAGCAGAATTCGTTTGCTTCCGCAGTACCGCTACAAGGTGTTGATACGGAGCAGTCCCCGTTCGCGCAGGCCGTCGAGCGCGGAATAGATCTCGGCGTCGAAGTCCGCCAGTCGATCGAGCAGGTCTCCAATTCGATTCCAGCCTTCGGCCACACTCGACAGAATCGTGTTTTGGAGCTTTTCCAGGTCGTCGCTGGTGTCGAACATGCTTTCGAGATCGAGTTCCACGCGCTCATGGCTTCCCCAATCTCTCAGGTCCAGACGGCTGAGTTCATCGAGTTGAGTCATGGCTTCCATCACGGCCCCGTAGATCGGCACCGCGGCGACCTGTGTGCAGGCATCGTCGATGTCGTCGATGAACTCGAATTCGCCGTCGTTCCAGCTGAAGAGGCGGGCCAGCGCCTTTACTCCCGAGGCCCGACCCAATCGGGCGTGGACAAGGCTGCCAGAAGCGAATCCGACCGTGCCGTGTTGGTTTCCGTTGTCCAACGTCAACAAGCCCCGGTCGGCGCAAGAGGAGAACATCTGCACGAGATTTGCCATTCCCAATGTGGCGATGGGGCCGGTGATCGCGTCCGGGTTGCGCATGTGTTTCGCCGATGGGACGCTCGAAGCGGTCGCGGGGGTTCCTGTGCTCTCGGTGCCTTCTTCGGAACTGTCCCCGACTTCCCTCCCGCACGAGCACGCAGGGCTGCGAACTGACGAATCCTCGAGTTTACGAGTCGCTTCTCGCGCGGGGGCCGGGCGCCGAACCGGGTCGGAGGCTTCCCTGGGATGCTCCGTCGTGAGCGCGAGATCCGCAATCTCGATCAGGCGGTCGTGCACTCCGGCGGGGGTCGCTACGAATTGTACGGCCACACCCGGTGCGCCGCCCGAGTCGCGGGATTCCGCTTTGACAAGGCGTACGACCTCGCCTTCGAGCGGTACGCGCTCGCTACTCCAGGCAAGCTCCAGGATCACATCGACCAGTTCGCGCATCTCGAAGTCATCTTCACTCGCAATGAAGATTCCGCCGTTCGAGATGTTTTTCCTGAACTCCTCCCGGAAGACTTCGAGGCTCTCGAACAGCCGGACGAGGCACTTCCGTCGCCCAGAGTGCGCCGGTTCCATCTGGCTGGAGTAATTCACTGAAATAGGGGCTCCCGAGTTGTCCTATCGGACACTTGACGAAGTGTATGAATCCGGGGTGAGGACTGTGGCAGACTCGTGGGAGAAGAAGGGAGACTTGTTGGGCAACCCGCGCGCAAGCACACGGCAAGGCGTTCTCGAAGGCCGCTTCAGAAGAGGCGTATGCCAGTTTCGCGGAGTTCCCTACGCGGCTGCGCCGCAAGGTGAGTTGCGCTTTCGGCCTCCGCAGCCGGTCCCGCCCTGGAGGGGTACGCGCGCGGCTACTGCCTTCCGTGCAGCCGCACCCCAGGCCCTGCCCGAATCCGGGCTGTTGCGAACGCTCACTACGCCCTTCGGTGTTCGGCACAGTGAAGACTGCCTGTATCTGAACCTCTGGACGCCCGCGACAGACAACCGACGCCGTCCGGTACTCGTATGGATTCACGGTGGCGCGTTCGTGCTCGGATCGGGTTCAACTCGTTTCTACTCCGGTGCGCCGCTTGCGCGGCGCGGTGACGCCGTGGTCGTGACCATCAACTATCGCCTCGGGGCCCTGGGTTTCCTGCAACTGCCGGGCAGGGGAGATCAGTCACTCTCTAATCTGGGTATCCGGGATCAGATCGCTGCCCTCGAGTGGGTGCGGGACAACATCGAGGCGTTCGGAGGTGATCCCGAGAACGTCACCGTTTTCGGGGAATCCGCGGGTGCGATGAGTGTCGCCACCCTGCTCGGAATACCGAGCGCAAGGGGATTGTTTCGGCGCGCGGTTCTGCAGAGCGGAGCCGCCCACAATATTTCCAGCGAAGCCGATGCGCAGCGCGTGGTCGATGTGTTTTCAGGCTTCACGGGCGTGGATCCAACGCTTCAGAACCTGCAGCGCCTGTCCGTGGTCGAGATCATTCAAGCGCAGCGGAAGACCCTGCTGAAGTTGCCGCTGATCGGTGGGCAGCTGGCGTGGCAGCCCGCTCTGGATGGAGATCTACTGTCGGAATACCCGCTCAATGAGATCCGCAAGGGTAGTGCGGCTTCGGTCGATGTGATGATCGGCACGAACCGCGACGAGTGGAAGCTGTTCATGCTCGGCGACAAGAAAGGGCACCGGCTCGACGAGGCCGGTCTAATGCGGCGCTTTACGCGTGCGCTCGAAACCAAGACCGAGGCGGACCCGGAGTTGTTATCGCGCGCCGCTGACGCCTATCGCTCCAGTCACCTGGGGACTGAGCCACACACTCCTCGTGAACGCTGGGTTGCCTTTCAGACAGATCGCGTGTTTCGCTATCCAGCGGCTGCACTCGCCGATGCGCACGCCTCAAACTCTGGCCGAACATTTGCCTATCAGTTCGCCTGGTCGCCGCCAATGCTGGAGAGGCGAATCGGCCCCTGTCACGCGCTCGAGATTCCATTTGTGTTCGGAACTCTTCGCGACGCTGCACTTCGTCCGCTGGCGTCTCTGGCGGGTCGCAGGGCGCACAAGCTATCTCTGCGCATGCAGGATGCATGGCTGATGTTTGCTCGCACCGGCGATCCCGGCCACGAGCGTCTGCGCGAGTGGCCGGCCTACGAAGCAGGGAATCGCGTCGCAATGATTCTGGGTGCCGACCACGGTGCCGATCCCATGACCTTCGAGCAGGCGTGCGGGTTTTGGGGCGACGTCATCTGAGGGCGGGATCTTCTCCCAGGGCCGGTTCCTGAATCAGCGCCTGGAGCGGCGCAGTGCGAGACCGCTTGCGAGTCCGAGGCCGATCAGGCCAAGGACTGCGGGCTCGGGAACCTCGGTCGGCGTCAGTTCGAACACGAAGTCGGCGACCAGGCCGGTTTCCATGAAGTCGTAGTTGTCCGCTCCGTCGTGCTCCCAGAAAAGCCAGCCCGTCGCACCGAGGCAGGCTTCGTCTGAATGACACTTGTGCTTCGGGAACGCACCGATTCCGAGTTGCAGAGGCATGGAGCCATCGGCGGGCGCTTCGAACAGGTCGATCACATCCAGAGCGTCGGCCTGATTGCGAAGTTCGGCGCCGTGAGAAATCAGGTGGTAGTAGTCGAGCGTCGGCTGGCCGACGAATCCCGCGTCGTGCTGGAAGAAGACGTTCATGTCCCAGGTCGAAGCGTGGGCGCCCGGCGCGCCACCGTCGACTTCGACGACGCTGATGTCGCCGTGCAGAAGGGCGCTGCCATCATCGAAGAGGTCGAAGTAGACCGTGTTGAAGTGGAAGGTGACGACATCGTTGCCACCAAATACTCCATCCATACGAAGCCCGTACGTCGGAGGTGCCATCCAGCCATAGGCGTCGCTGGCTTCGTAGCGAATCTGCAATAGCTTGGCGGAAGCTGGACCAGAAAAGACCAGCAAAACCAGAGCTGCGCACAATGCGGCCAGCCATTTCATCTCGATGCCCCTCCAAAGAATGCGGTATGCCTGCCTCTTGGGAACGCGTGAGCGCTCCGGATTCGAACCACAGACCTCCCTTCCCAAACAGGACATGCGATTCCTAGACTAACCCACAGGACAAGAATCGCTTCAGCTGAGGGCGGTTTCGAGAATGCCGAAATCAGCCAGAGCAACGCTTATCGATATGGTGGCTTAAACACCCCGCTGGTGTCACGCGAAATAATGCGAAGAAAACGCGAGAGTTCCGGAATCCGATACACGCTCGTATGTGCATTTTGCGAGTTTTCGAGGCAGCTTCCCGCTATCGGGGCCCGGGCCGGATGGCGGAAAGTCGCTGGCCTGGAACCGGCAGGCGTGGTATCTGCTGCTGCCTCTAGATCCCTCTCCGGCCCGCTGACGCGATCCGGGCGGGCCGGATGAATCGAGGTTCTCTGTCATGAGCAAGGCGAAGACGCTTCCAGGGTCGCAGGTCGGAGGACGAGCCGATGAGTTCTGAGATTCTCGATCGCCTGGCCGAGGTCGTCTCTCAGCGGGCAAGACACCGTCCGACGGGTAGTTACGTGGTCTCCTTGCTGGACGGCGGCACACCGGCCATCGCGGCGAAGCTCAGAGAGGAGACCGAAGAACTCATCGAGGCGGCGGGCGCAGACGATGCGGACCACACGGCCCACGAGGCCGCGGATCTGCTTTTCCACCTCTGGGTTCTGCTGGCTGCGTGTGAGTTGCCGGTCCAGCGGGTTTACGAACAACTGGAGCGGCGTTTTGGAACGAGTGGGTTGGCCGAAAAAGCCGCCCGCGAGGGAGATGGAAGTGCTGAGTGAGGACGGGCTTCGAATCGCGATTCCTTCGAAAGGGCGACTGCGGGAACCCTCACTGAATCTCCTGCGCCGCGCCGGACTCGAGTTCCGGCTCTCCGAGCGTCGCTTGTTCGCTGTGTGCAACGACACCCAGACGCGCCTGATCTTCTGCAATACGCAGGACATTCCGCTGCTGGTCGCCGAGGGGGTGGTCGATCTCGGCGTGACCGGTAGTGACCAGGTCGCCGAAAAAGAAGTCGACGTCATCGAGCACCGCAAACTCGGTTTTGGGCGCTGCCGCGTTGCGATCGCGGCGCACAAAGACGCTCCGTTCCGGAATGCTGCGGATCTTTCGGGTCGCGTGATCGGCACCAAGTTCCTCAACCTGGCCCGCCGCTACTTCGAAGCTGAGGGCGCAAAAGACGTGCATCTGCTCGAAATTCAAGGCGCGGTCGAGGTCATGGTGCTGCTCGGTCTGGTGGACGCGATCGTCGAAGTGGTCGAGACGGGAAACAGCCTGGTCGAGAATGACCTCGCTGAGCTGGCCGAGGTGATCCAGGCCGAGGCCGTGCTGATCGGCAATGCACACCCTCGGGACGTCGCAGCCCGGGACCTCTTGCTGCGTCGGATGGACGGCGTACTGGTGGCGTCGCGCTACTCGCTTCTCGAGTACAACTGCCCGGCCAGTCAGATTGCATCCGCGACCCGGATCACGCCGGGTTTCTCCTCACCTACAATTCAGCCACTTCAGAATGAAGACTGGCTCTCGGTGAAGGTGTTGGTCGAAAAGGATCGCGTACACCGGGTAATGGACGAACTCGAAGAACTCGGTTGTGCTGCGATTCTCGAGACAGAGTTGCGCCACACCCGGCTGTAGCGGTTATCGACGCTCGTACTTGACACTGCATCCGTACGGCTGGGTCGAACCCGGATCCGGAGTGCTGCCGGCAAGTAGCGAAGAGATGCCCTCATCGACGTAGTTCCTGGGTGACTCAACGCGCCCACGAGGATCGTTATCGATCGCTCCAGCGTAGCGCAACAAACCCTTGGGCCCGATCACGAACATATGCGGTGTCGTGCGCGCTCCGAACAGACGCCCGAGCGTGCCGTCATTGTCCTGCAGCGTCGGGTATTCGAATCCCTGGGAATCGCGCCACGCGACCGTTTCCGCGGCCGTGTTGGAATGCGTCGAGTTGACGGCAAGCCAGGTCACGCCCTTGGCGCCCAGCTTCTTTGCGAGCTTTTCCATCGCATCTTTGCGGTAGTGTCGGGCGACGAACGGACAATTGGAATTCGTCCACTCCAGGACCACGAGTCTGTCGCGGTAGTCGGCCAGCCTGTGTTCGACGCCATTTTCGTCACGCGCCCTGAAATCGGGAGCGGGCATTCCGACGGCGGCTGGGCCGGCCAGGGTGCGGCTTTTCGCGAGGTTTTCGGCGCGGCTGGAAGTCGCGTGCAAGGCGAGCGTCAATGCTAGGCCGACGGCGATGATGCCCAGCAGGATGTGAGAGAGCTTCATGAGAGTCCTCCTCGGAAGGGTTTCACCCGCTTCCGACGTTGAGCAGCGCTCTCAGCTTCGATTTGCAGCCCGGGTTCCAGCGGATCGGAAAGCGTCGATCAGCAGATCTACGGTCAAGAGTTCCGGCAGTAACTTCGGCTGTGATGGGTTGCGCGGGTCATAGACCAGGTACATGGGGACTCCGGCGCGGCCGAAACGGGCCAGTTCCCTGCGAATCTCCTCGTCCCTCAGGGTCCAGTCGGCCTTGAACGTGGCGATGTCGTGAAGCTGCAATTCGTCCGCAATCCGCGGGTCCGTGAGCACGACGTGCTCGTTCACCTTGCACGTAAGGCACCAGTCTGCAGTGAAGTAGACGAAGACCGGCCGACCCAGCGCGAGCTCCGCCGCAATCGCCGCCGGAGCAAAGGGGCGCGCGCCATCTGCGTCGGCGCTCGCGGGCGCGTTAGCGTCTGGCGCTGCGATCGGCTGGAGAGGCAACCATGCGAGGGCAGCCAGCGCGAAGCTGCTCAGCAGCAATGCGGTCCCGGGAGCGCGTCCGTCCTCGCGCGTCTCTTGCACGGCTCCGAAGATCCAGGTCGCGACCCCGAGCAGCATCAAGAAACCGAGCAGGAGAATCACTCCGTCGGAGCCGAGGCTGCGCCCCGCCACCCAGAGCAACCAGACGACCGTCGCCAGGAGGGCGAAGCCCAGACCCGCGCGCAGGTGAAGCATCCAGGCTCCGCTCTTCGGAATCAGTCGTGCCCATCCGGGTACCAGCGTGATGGCCACAAACGGTGCGGCCAGTCCGAGTCCAATCGCCAAGAAGACCGAGAAGATGACCGGCGGGGAACTCGCGAAGGCAAAACCCACGGCGGTGCCGAGGAAAGGGGCGGAGCAGGGTGTTGCAACGACGACCGCGAGCAGACCTTCAAAGAAACTGCGTCGCAGACCCGATGCCGCGTTTCTTGACGTCAGCCCGGTTCCCGCGGAGATTTCGAACACGCCGAACAGATTGAGAGCGAAAACCAGCAACACGCCACATATCGCAGCGATGAAGATCGGTTCCTGAAACTGGAAACCCCAACCGACCGCGGTACCCGCGGCTCGCAGGCCGACCACCACCCCGGCCAGCACGGCCATCGCAACGAGAATGCCGATCGTATAGGCGGCGCCGTGGGAAAGGACTTCGCGGCGGTCCTCGTGGGCGCGCTCGGCGATTCCGAAAACCTTGATTGCGAGCACCGGCAGAACACAGGGCATCAGGTTCAGGATCAGACCGCCGAGCAGTGCCAGCAGGAACGCCTGCCACAGGGGAACAGCGGCTGCATGGTACGGAGCGGTTTCCGGTTCGAGCCAGGGGTTGTCAATCGCCACGACTTCGGTCCCGGCCGCAGCGCGGGGTAGGGCCAGGTCGATCTCAATCAGCACGGGGGCGCCGTTCGAGTTTTCGAGCACGGCCACTCCGGCAAGGCGTTGTTCTCCCGGGTGTTCATCGGAACTCGCCGTTCCCGCCAGCGTGAGGATCAGTCCGTCGGCAAACGGATGTCTGCGCGTACCGGTTACCTCGAGTTCGATCGACTCGACACGGTCTGGAACGAAGGCCTCGCTGCTGTCGCGCATGGCTGGGCGCAGACCGCTGCAGGTCGCCGAGTCGTCCTCGCACACCAGGGAGATCGCGGCGCGGAAACGGTCGTCGGGACGGATTGCACTCTGCGAGTAAAGCGCATCGGCCGTCAGCCCATGTTTTTCGACCGGTACGGGCACGCGCGCATCCCACTCGGAAAACGCCTTCAGCGTGGCGGGATCCGCCGCCTGCGCCTGCTCCGCGACGGGCAGTGCGCGTCGCAGTGCAATGCTGCCGGGTATGCACTGCACCTTGCAGACCAGGAAATCGACGTCGACTGCGAGGTCGAGTGTTTCACCGGCGCGCGCTTCAAAGTGCGCTTCGCTGCTCAGCAGAACTGAGTCGGAATAACCATAGGTAGTGATGAAACCATCCGCTTCGCGGAACACGTGCGGCGCGGGCCAGCGGATGGCTCCGACTCGGGCTCCGGGAGTCTTCCAGTCCAGTCGGGTCGGGAGTCCGGACTGGCCCGGATTGCGCCAGTAGATGTGCCAGTCGCGATCGAGTTCGAAGAGCACGCCGACGCGGACGCTCTGGCCGGGTGCGATGGCCGCCTGATCGACCAGAAGTCGGGCTTCGACGCGAGCGTTGCCGCTCTGCACGGCCCCGGAGCCGAAGGCGCCTTCCGGTACGTCGGGTGCCGCACGGACCGGGAGGGCGGCGAAGGCCGCGATCAGCCACAGAACTGCCGCGAACCCGGTGATACCGGGAAACCGCCTGTCTGGAACTCTCTTCATCTTGGACAGTCTATCGGACGCAATGCGAACCTCATCATTTCCAGGTGGCCTCGACGGGCATCGGCGGATTGTGGCAGTTTCGGGTCATGGCCAACGCGACCTGGATCCTGAATGTGAACGAAGCCGATTTTGAGCGCGAGGTGATCCAGCGATCGCACCAGACTCCGGTGGTCGTCGACTTCTGGGCTCCCTGGTGCGGCCCCTGTAAACAACTGGGGCCGATGCTGGAGAGATTGACGCAGGAGCATGCCGGTGAGTTCATTCTCGCCAAGATAGACGTCGATCAGGCGCAACAGGTTTCAGCTTCCCTGGGTGTTCGCAGCGTTCCCACCGTAGTCGGCTTCAAGAACGGCGAGCCTGTCGCCGCCTTTCAGGGGTTGGTTCCCGAAGCGGATGCAAGGCGTTTCCTGGCCCAGTTGCTGCCGAGCGAGGCCGACGAGCTGGTCGCCGAGGCCGGGCAGTTTCTCCAGGCGGGAAACACCTCAGCAGCCCAGGAACGTTTGAACGACGCGCTCGAAAAACAGGCCCGCCATCCGGGTGCGCTCTTTCTTCTGGCTCGAATCGATGCGGAGGCGGGCGAATTCGAACAGGCGCTGCGCCTGCTCGGTCGGATTCCCGCCGATGCGGCGATCGCGCCCGATGTGGAGCGCCTGGCCGCCGAGTTGCGCACACGCCTGGCGGCCGGGGGTGTCGAGGGTGAAGACACGCTTCGGGCGCGCATCGGCGCCGACCCGGACGATCTTCGAGCGCGACTCGAACTCGGTCAGTTGCTGAGTGGAGGCGGGCGTTACGAAGAAGCCCTCGAAGTCTTGATCGAGGTCGTGCGACGCGATCCCAGGTACGAAGACGAGGCGGCGCGCAAGGCGATGATCGACGTGTTCGATGTTCTCGGAGCTCAGAATCCCACGGCTCAGAGATTCAGGTCGGAGCTGGCCAAGCTCCTGTTCCGATGACGGAGAGACTCGACGGCAAGACCTGCCTGATTACCGGTGCGACCGGCGGCATCGGGCTGGCGACTGCGATCGAGCTCGCGCGTTGCGGAGCGAAACTCGTCTTGTTGTGTCGCGATGTTAGACGCGGTGAGCGGGCGCGCACGGTGATCGAGGCCGAGGCCCCCGATGCCGAGGTCGATCTCTTGAGTGGTGACCTTGCATCCCTGGACCAGGTGCGGGTTGCGGCGCAGGCGTTTCTGGCGAGCGCGAAGCCTCTGCATATCCTGATCAACAACGCGGGGATCGTGAATCTGCGTCGCGAGGAGACCGTGGACGGAAATGAGGCCACGTTTGCGGTCAACCATCTCGCACACTTCCTGCTGACGAATCTGCTTCTCGAACGCATGATCGAGAGCGCGCCTTCGCGCATCGTCAATGTATCTTCCGATGCGCATCGCGGTGTCGGGGCTTTTGATTTCGACAACGTGGATGGACGGCAGAGCTACGGCGTGATGCGCGTGTACGGCCAGAGCAAACTTGCGAACCTTCTGTTTACGCGCGAACTTGCGCGGCGACTCGAGGCTCGCGACGTAACGGTGAATGCGTTGCATCCGGGTCTGGTTTCGACGCGACTGGCCGCCAACAACGGATGGTTGGCGAAGCTGGTCTGGGCACCGCTGCGGCCGTTTGCGCGCAGTCCCGAAAAGGGAGCGGAGACGTCGATCTATCTGGCGCGCTCGACGGAAGTAGCCGAAGCCAGCGGTGGTTACTATTACGACTGCAGGCTCCACGAACCCCGCCCCGCAGCTTTGAACGACGCGGATGCCCGAAAGTTGTGGGACTTGAGCGCGAGCCTCGCGAACACGGCGGCCGATTGAAGCATTCCGAAGCGACTTCTGAACCCGCTCAGACCGCTCCACCCCTCGATGCTTCGGAACGCGCTCGCGGCCGACGAATGGCGGTCGCAAGTCATCCGTTCGGGATGACGTTCTGGGATGTCTTCAGCGAGAAGATCCCCACGCTCGCGCTTCTATCGCTGGGTGCAAGTGAGGCGGTCGTGGGTCTGCAGAGCGGACTTCCCCATTTCATGCAGGTGCTCCAGCTTCCCACTTTGCGCTGGATCGGACGCGTTTCGAAGCGGCGCATCCTGCTCCTGGGTCAGCTCGTGGCGCTCGCTGGAGGCGCACCGCTGCTTTTCTTCTCGAGCCTTGCTCTGCAAGAAGAGAGTCTGGCGATCGCGGTCGTGCTCGCCAGTATCGCGATGGTCGCGGCGGGTCTGCGCGTCGGCAATACCGCGTGGTTTCCGATCCTCAACGGCTTCATGGAACCGGGGCGAACGGGACGCTTTTTCGGAACCATCCGTTCTGTCTGGCACGGTGCGCTGATCCTTTACTACCTGGGGTCGCAGTTCTGGTTGGGCGCGCATCCCGGCGACTTTGGCCCGGTGTTCGCGGGGGCCTGGGTCTGCGGTGTGATCCGGGTGGGCTTGATTGCGCGCCTGCCCGAGCGCAGTGAGCGAACGGGTGTTGCGATCCGCGTGCGAGATGCCTTCGGCGTGTTGCGCGAGCGACTCGATTTGCGCCGCTATCTCTCCGGGGTCATCTGGTTCGGCGCCTTGCGCAAGGCCAGTGGGACCTTTGCGATCGTCATGCTCCGCAGAGAGGTCGGATTCTCGGACGCCGAGCTCATTCTCATGACTCTTGCGGTCTTCGCGGGGGGCTTCGTGTCACTGTATCTCTGGGGACGGGTGGCCGATCGTCTTGGACCGGTTCCCGTGTTCATCGTCTGCTCTGTGGGTGCGGGCATTCTATTGCTGCCGCTACTGGCCATTCGCGAACCCGGGCCGAGTGCATTCGCGCTGGCGATTGCGGTGTTCTTCGGGCGTTCTGTGTTGTCCGCTGGATTCGGAGTGGCCGATACGAAGCTGCTTTTCCACCTGGCGCCGTCCGATGCGCCTGCGCGCACGCTGGTGATCGCGGGCGTCACCACCGCCGTGATCTCGAGTCTGGTACCGGCCCTGGTCGGAATTGCCCTGGGTCGGCTTCTGGTTGGGGCAAGTGCGCCGCTCGAGGTCTACGCGGGGTTCTTTTCGCTCACGGCCCTATTGCAGGCGGGTTCGTTCCTGCCCCTGCTGAGATTTCGCTCGCGGCCGCTATACTAGCCGCCGCTCCTCCGGCTCCGGCCGGCAGGCTCCGGACGATTAGCTCAGCTGGCTAGAGCGCCGCGTTGACATCGCGGAGGTCACTGGTTCAAGTCCAGTATCGTCCACCACTTGCGCCGCTCAGTTCGAGCTTTTCGCGAGATCTGCCATCAGCTCCATGGCCCGCTCATCCCCTGTGGTGAGGGTCAATCCGGTGACGCCGGCGTCGAGCCACTCACGAAAGCGCTCGCGAATTCGCTGCGGTGGGCCGAGCAGGGCGCCCTCATCGATGTATTCGTCGGGTACCGCTTCGGCCGCTTCCGTCTTGCGGCCGGCCAGATAGAGTTCCTGAATGCGAGCGGCGGCTTCGGGGTATCCGCGACGGACCATCATGTCGTTGTGGAAGTTCTTGTTCTTGTGCCCCATTCCGCCGACATAGAGCGCGATCATCGGTTTCGGGGCCTGCAATGCAGCTCCGATGTCGTCGGTCACGATTACGCTCGTCATCGCCTGGATTTCGAAGTCCTTCCAGCTCTTGCCGTTGCCCGCGCGCCGGAATCCTTCCTCGATCACCGCGCGATACTCCTCGAGGGTTCCGGGTACGAAGCCGAGCGGC
Source organism: bacterium (assembly GCA_024226335.1). Lineage (NCBI taxonomy): Bacteria > bacterium. The sequence continues at coordinate 10,961 of JAAELY010000277.1, read as the reverse complement.
ATCCAGCCGTCGGCGATTTCGGCGGTCAAACGCACATTCATATCGGTGCCCGTACCGAGCCAGATCGAGATCTCGGGATTCATGTGCAGAATCGACTTCAGCGGTTTCCCGATTCCCAGCGAGCCTTCGCCCGTAAACGGGAGGTTGAACTCACGGCCGGCGTGTTCGACGGGCTCTTCGCGCTTGAAGATCTTCTTCATGATCTGCACGTAATCGCGGATTCTCCAATAGGGTTTTCCCCAGGGTTGCCCGTACCAGCCTTCGACGATCTGCGGTCCCGATACGCCCAGCCCACAGATCACGCGGCCCGGTGCCAGTTGATCGAGCGTCCCGATCTGCATTGCGGCCATCGCGGGTGTGCGGCCGGCGAGTTGGATCACTGCGGTGCCGAGCCGGATGCGCTCCGTGTGCGCTGCGATCCAGGCGAGCGGCGTGATCGCATCTGAACCATAGGCCTCTGCCGTCCAGACCGAATCGAAACCCAGCCGTTCGGCCAGCTGAACTCGCTCGATCGGAATCTGCAGTCTCGGTCCGGAGTAGCCGAGCATCAATCCGAGCTTCATCGCGCCACCTCGCATGCAATTCGTCTAATCTAAACACGTGAAGGCGTTCGATCTCCAGTTCGCTCGATACACGCGCAGGACTGAGACGATTGGGAGGATTGGCTTGAGCGCGGATTTCGAAAAACTCGGAGCGTTTTATCTCGGGCGCGTCTTTGACCCGGAAGCGGGAAAGCTCAAGGACGAACTGCTGCTGTACGACTCCAAGGACCTGACGACGCACGCACTCTGCGTCGGCATGACTGGCAGTGGCAAGACCGGACTGTGCATCGGGCTTCTGGAAGAGGCCGCGATCGACGGAATTCCCGCTCTCGTCATCGACCCCAAAGGCGATCTTTCGAATTTGGCGCTCACCTTTCCCGGCTTGAAGGCCGAGGCCTTCGAACCGTGGGTCGACCCCGGGGAAGCCGCGCGCATGGCGATGACCGTCAAACAGTACGCAGGGCGTATCGCCGAACTCTGGAAGAAGGGACTGGCCGAGTGGGGCCAGAGCGGAAAGCGCATCAAACGCTTTCGCAATTCGGCCGAAGTTGCGATCTACACACCGGGAAGTCGAGTCGGCCGACCGTTGTGTGTGCTGCGCTCGCTGGCCGCCCCATCGGCCGCCGTGGCGGAAGATGACGATGCCCTGCGCGATCGGGTTCAGGCGGCGGTTTCCGGTTTGCTCTCGCTCCTGGGGATCACAGCCGATCCGATCCGCAGTCGAGAACACATCCTCTTGTCGAACCTGGTCGATCGCGCATGGCGCGAGGGGCGCGATCTCGAGATTGCATCGCTGATCGCCGAGATTCAGGTGCCGCCCTTTGAACGTCTGGGCGTCGTGGACCTGGAGTCGTTCTTTCCCGCCGCAGAGCGATTCGAACTCGCCATGAGCTTGAACAGTCTCCTCGCTTCACCGGGCTTCTCCGCCTGGATGGAGGGCGAACCTCTCGATGTCGGCCGGTTGCTCTACACGCCCGAAGGTCGGCCGAGACTCGCCGTGCTGTCGATTGCACATCTGTCGGAACGCGAACGCATGTTCTTTGTGGCGTTGCTGCTCAACGAAGTGGTGTCGTGGATGCGCTCACAGCCGGGGACTTCGAGTTTGCGCGCGCTGCTGTACATGGACGAGGTGTTCGGTTACTTCCCGCCCACAGCGAACCCCCCGTCGAAGATTCCCATGCTCACCCTGCTGAAGCAGGCGCGTGCTTACGGACTGGGAGTCGTGCTGGCGACGCAGAACCCGGTTGATCTGGACTACAAGGGGCTTTCGAACTGCGGCACCTGGTTTCTGGGCCGGTTGCAGACTGAGCGCGACAAGGCGCGCGTGCTCGACGGACTGGAAGGAGTGGCTGCAAGCGCTGGCGGGAATTTCGATCGTCAGCAGGTGGATCGCATTCTGTCCGGGCTCAAGAGCCGGGTGTTCCTCATGAACAACGTGCACGAAGACCGTCCCGAACTATTTCACACGCGCTGGACACTGTCCTATTTGCGCGGGCCACTGACCCGCGAACAGATCCGTCTTCTGTCCCCGAAGAAGGCTGCCAAACAGCCTTCCGCCAGACAGTCTTCCACCCGGCACCCTGTCACGGAAATGGGTGTCGCAGCGCAGTTGCCAGAACCCTCGGATGCATTCGAACGAGCGCTACTCCCGCCCGAGATCGAGGAGTACTGGTTGTCGCGTGCCCCCGGGAAACCCGGCTCCGGAAGGCTCGTCTATCGACCGGCGCTGCTCGGTTTGGCAAGCCTGCACTATGCCGACGCGCGTTCGAAGTGTGACTACTGGGAGAACGCGCATCTTCTGACTCTGCTCAACGACGACCCACCCGCAAATCCGTGGGATGGCGCAGAACGACTCCCGGGTCTCCCTGTGCTCGAAGACGATCCCGTAGCCGGTGCGAGCCTGGCCGACCTGCCTGCGGCCGCCACTCGGGTCAGGAGTTATGCCTCGTGGCAGAAGCGCCTGAAGTCAGCCGCCTATCGAGACTTGCCGCTGACGCTTTTTCATTGTTCGGAGCTGAAGACCTACTCGCAGCCAAAGGAGGAAGAGGGCGCCTTTCGCGGCAGACTCGCTCTCGCTGCGCGCGAACGGCGAGATCTGGCCGTAGAAAAGCTGCGTCGGAAATTTTCTCCCAAACTGGCCCGTCTGGACGAGCGCATTCTGAGGGCCCAGCAGCGTGTCGAGCGCGAGCAGTCGCAGCACAAACAACAGAAATTCCAGACCGTCGTTTCTGCAGCGGCCACGGTTCTGGGCGCGCTCTTCGGCCGCAAGGCGTCGAGTGTTGGCAGAGCGGCAACCACGATGCGCGGAGCGGGGCGCATTTCGCGCGAAGCCGGTGACGTCGAACGCGCGAAGGAACTCCTGGAAGAGTTGCGTCGGAAGCTCGACGAGCTGGAGGAGGAATTCGCAGACGCGACTGCGACGGTCGCGGAAAACGTCGATCCAGCGACCCTTCCGCTACAGGAGCGCCTGATCCGGCCCCGCAAAGCCGATCTGTTGATCGAGCGCGTCGCACTCGTGTGGACTCCCTGGAGCGTTACTTCCGAGGGGATTGCCGAGCGGCTTTTCTGACGCGGTCCCTTTTCAGGAAGCGAACAGGAGGGGTTGCCGGACCAGGAATTGACGCTTCGTCTCCGCGGGCAAGCCATCGGGAAGTGTCGCAATCGAAGAGGCCAGTTCGCGTGCAGCGTCGAGCAGGACTTCGGGTTCGTGAATTGCATTGACCAATCCGATGGACAGAGCTTCTTCACTGCTGTACGGACGACCGGTCAAGCACATCTCGCGCGCGGGTCCGGTGGGCATGACTTCGCGCATCAGGTCGTAGGCGGCCGCCGCCCCGAACCGCACCTGGGGTTGTCCGAAAACTGCTGTTCGCGCGGCTATGCGCAGATCACACATGGCGGCGAGATCACACCCGCCACCGAGGGCAGCGCCGTTCACGGCGGCAACCAGGGGTTTGGCGAACGTGTAGACGCGATCGTGGTATTCGACCGCGTCGGAGAAGACTTCGGCCATTTCGTTTCCTGCGAATTCCGAGCGATCAAAGCCCGCGCAGAAGACCGGGCCGGCGCCGGTCAGGATCACCGACGAGACGCCTTCGTCCTTTGCGAGCGCGTCGAGTCGCGAGATCAGCTCCTCACGTAAGGCCCGGGAAAGGGCGTTGCGCTTGGCGGGTCGGTCGAGAGTGAGTACCGCGACGCCGTCGGATCGCTCGAGTCGGGTGAGGGATTCGCTCATTTCCGGGGACCTCCGATCACTATGCACCTGACCACTATCACGGTCTGGCAAACAATCAAACCCGGGGCGACGAAGGCCAGGGTGCACGGGTCTGGTACGAACTGATTGGTGATAGAGTGATTCGCAGGCCGGAAGGCTGCAAGCAGGAGGTGAGAGCATGGGGAAGCATCAGAACGAGGAATTCGAACTCAGGGGAATCAACCACCTCGCCCTGGTCTGCAAGGATATGGCGCGCACCGTCGAGTTCTACACACAGGTTCTGGGCATGCCTTTGACCAAGACGATCGATCTCCCGGGCGGCATGGGGCAGCACTTCTTCTTCGACATTGGAGGTGGAGATGCTCTGGCGTTTTTCTGGTTCCCCGAGGCACCGGAGGCATCTCCCGGCATCGCTGCGCCGAAGGAATTTCCGGGCGGCTCGCATACCAGCGCGCATGGTTCGATGAACCACGTCGCCTTTGACGTCCCGGCCGAGAAGATCGACGAGTACCGCAAGCGCCTGATCGACAAGGGCATCGAGGTCACCGAGATCATCAATCACGACAACTCGCCCATGCAGGTGAGCGCGGACGTGAGCGACGATGTATTCGTGCGTTCGCTCTATTTCTTCGATCCCGACGGGGTCTTGCTCGAGTTCGCCTCCTGGACCGCTGAACTCACTGCCGCAGATGTTCGACATCGGGGAGCGACATGGGAAGATCGCCACCGCTATCTGGAAGAACAGGAGAAGTTCAAGGCGCAGATCGAAGAGATGCGCCGCAAGCGCAAGCGTTGAGCAGAGCGTTGCGAATCTCTGCTTTCTTTCTGAAAGGAGATGAGCATTGAACGACGATGCCGCTTTCTCGTCCTTTCCGACCTTGCTGCCCAAACCCCTGGATGCTCGTCCCGTGCGCCTGCTCGAGCTATGCGCCTGCCAGGAACAACTGGCCCAGGGCTGTGCCGGGACCGCAATTGGCGTGAACATGCATATCTTCGGCGTGGGCTGTCGGTTGTTTGATCTCCAACGGGAAACTCCCGAGGTTCGGGCCATCGCGGAACCGATGCTGAAAACGATGGGGGAGAACAAGTCCATTCTTTCGGGCTCGTTCAGCGAGACGGGTGTAACGGGGGCCTACCTCCTGCCTCAGACCACAGCCACGAAGACCAATGGCGGTTGGCGAATCAATGGCAGCAAGGCCTACAACTCGAATGTTCCGGCCGCCGACGTGAACGGTGCTCTGGTTCGTGTGGAAGACGGAGGCGATACACCGCGAGTTGCCATGCTGATGTTGCTGAAGGATACCGAGGGTGTGGTCTGTCGCGGCCAGGAGAGCTGGGATGCCGACTTCAACGATGTGTTTATTCCAGATGCGGCCAGGCCGCCGATTCAACCCGCGAACACCGTGTTTGCGAACATGACTTCATTTGGTGCCTGATTCGGCGTCACCCTTTCGTCTGGCAACAGTCTGAAGGTGGTCAGTTTTGCGATGGATATCGCCGGTGGACCCGGCATCTTCCGAAAGATGGGACTCGAACGACTGTTTCGCGATGCGCGTGCGGGCAAGGCGCACCCACCTGCCGATATGATGGCGCCGGAGTCGATCGGGACGTACGAGCTCGGCATCGGGCGGGGCTTTCGCCCGCGCTGGGGCTAGCCGATGCGCCTCGCTTCGAGTTCGGGGGGCGGATGGCCGCAGCCCAAACAGTCGCGCTGCCTGCTATCATGGCCTTTGGAGGATCACACTAAATGTCAAATTTTCTCAGTGCATACTCGATTCAAAACTGGCTCGAATCCTGTCCTCAGGGCTACCTGGAGGAGACGGAGTTCGGCCATGAAAAGGGCGAAAGCGAGCCCGAATTCATTCTCGACAATCCCGTACTCCGCGATGAGTCGGTGCGAAACGTCGTGCAGTTGGTCGTTGGTGAGCGGGCGGCGCTGGCGGCATCCTCGGGCCTGATCAATCTGGCTCCGGACCACGAGAGCAAGCGCTTCCTCGCCACGCAGACCTTGGACGAAGCGCGTCATGTCGAGATCTTCACGCAGCGCCTGCTCGATCTCGGAGTGCGCAAGTCAGACCTCGAGGCGACCATCGCCGAGCACGCCAGCCCGGATCTGGCGAATTTCGCTGCCGTGTTGCTCGAGAAGGTCGAGAAGGGCGACTTCCTGGCCGGTGTAGTCGGGCAGAACATCGTGCTCGAAGGCCTGGCCTTCACGGTATTCGAGTTCAGTGAGGCCACGAACCGCGGCGTGAATCCCAAGTTCGCGCATACGCTCCGGGGCACGATTGCCGACGAGCGTCGCCACGTGGGTTTCGGTGAGAACCGGATCGGCTCACTGATCAAGGAACAGCCCGAGCGCCGTGACGAAATCCAGGAGATGCAGAAGGAGATGACGGGCCATATGCTCAAGGTCTTCACGCGTCGCAGCGGGGATGACACGGCCGTCAAGGAAGCTCGCCGCGCGACCCAGGAACAGATCGAGAAGATCGGCGGGTTCGACGAGCCCGTGATGTTCCAGGGCCAGGATCTGCGCAAGCTCGATCAGGAGAAGGCGCAGGGGCTTCTGACTGGCAGCATTCTGTCCGAGTTCAAGGTTCGGCTGGGTCGCATCGGCCTCGAGTACCAGGACCCGGCTTCCTGAACGAAGAAACTCCCGGTGCTCTAGCCGAAGGCGCAGCATCGGGTCCGCAAGATTGCCGAGTCGATTCGGCTCTGAAAACGGCCGGGGTCCGCAGGGATCCCGGCCGTTCTTGCGTCCGGGTTGCGTGTTGCTGAGCTATTTCCCCCATCAGAACTGTCGCACTGTGTCTCAAGTCCTATGTCCCGCATTACGAATAGTTAGTTAGGACGAGACTCTGGGGGACGGGTGAGGGGCATCTTGTGGACCGTTCTGGTCTTGAGCTTTTCCGCTCTTGTGAATTCGCTCGGCTGGGCCGGGGAGATGCCCGAAGATCCCGAATTCGCGCAGCTCGAAAGTGCTCTGTCAGCGCATCCTGACGATCCGGATCTGATCTGGGCCAAGGCGATGGCGTTGTCGAAGCTGGGCAGGCCGAAGGAAGCGGCGGCCGCGTTCGAGGTCTTCGTGGCGCGCTGGCCCAACAGGCGCCCGGATGGGATTTTTCAGCTGGGCCGAGCTCTGCACGAGGCCGGTCGCTACGAGGAAGCCCTCAAAGTGCTGGCTCGCGCGGTAGACGAAGGTTCTGAACCGGGACCGGCTCATTTCTACCGCGGTCTTGCGCTGAGGGCTCTTGGCAGGACTCGAGAGGCCTCGGGTGCGTTCGCTGTTGCGCACTGGTACGAGCCAGAGCTGAAAGCTCAAGCGCTGCTGATCGAGGGACTGGATTCGCTCGCGCGCCGCGAAGATGAACAGGCGCGAAGGATGTTGATGGAAGCCGCAAGTCTGGATGAGACCGGAGAGATCGCGCGGGTGGCGAAGGAAGCGCTCGCCAAACAGCCTCTTCGCGATACGCCCCGGCGCCTTAGTCTGTTTGCCTCTGCGGGATTCGAGTCCGATTCGAATGTGACTCTTGAGAGCGATCAGCTGCCGGGTTCGACGACCAGCGAAGACGACAGCAAATGGCTATTGGGGGCGGGTTTCCGTTACCAGGCGTTCAAGACACCCGAGGCCGGTTTGGCCCTGGGGTACCGTTTCAACCGGTCCGAGCACGAAGATCTGGAAGGTTTCGACTCTGTCAATCACATGCCCTTCATGACCGCGACCTGGCGCGTGAAGCCGCGGGTCAGCCTGCAATTCGACGGGTTGTACGTGGCGAGTCTGCTGAATACCGAGCGCTACTCGCGTTCGCTCACCGGACAGCCGAGTGTGCTGATCGAACTCGGGCCCCGGGCGGGTGTGCTGCGCATCCACGGAGAGTTGACCCGTCGCGGCTATATCGACGAAGCGGTGTTTTCGTCGCTGGAGCGCAGCGGCCTGACGATGTCGGGAGGCTTGACCCAGTATTTCGCTCTGCCCTTCGGCAAGGACGCTTTTGGAGCTCTCGGTGGATCGTTTTCGAAGACGCGCACAGGAGCTTCTACAGATCTGCTCGGCTTTCGCGGCGACTACGACCGAGAGCGCTCTTCGGCCCTGGCCCGCGCGATCGTGCCTTTGCCGCGCGACTTCAAACTCACGGCTGCGATCACGGTCTCGCGCGAGATGTACGACAACGACAACCTCGTGCATTCCTTGACGGATGAAGGCGTCGGCACGTTCGATCGAATGCGTCGTCGCGACACGATCTTCGATAGCCGGCTCGGGATTTCCTTCAAACCTCGGAAATACATCGAGATGGAATTCGCCTGGCGCTACAGCCAGCAGATTTCCAACGTCGATACCTATGACTACGAACGACACGTCCTCGGGGTCTACCTGAAGACGGAGCTTTGAAAACCCAGAGGGGACCGGAGGTAATCGAGATGATGCAATTCGCCACATTCGGGCGAGCGCTGTATGCGAGGTCTGCGCTCGCGATCTGCGCAGCGCTCATGTTCACGGCGGCTAGCCCGAATTCTGAGACCTACCTCGAAACCGTGATGGGCGAGGTGGAAATCGGTACTGGTGTGCCTCCCATCTGGCGCGCCGCAAAAAACGGAGATCACCTCGGACCCTATGACACGGTTCGAACGGGTCCGGACGGACGAGTCCAGGTTCACCTGGCGACCGGCAGCCTGCGCCTGTACCCGAGTTCGGTCTTGCGCCTGGCGACGGATCCGGGTCAGCAGGGGAGCGAACGCGTGCGTCTCGAGCAGGGAACGTCGCTATTCGACGTGCTCAAGCGAAGCGGTGACGATACTTTCGAAGTCGAGACCCACGATGCGGTCCTGGTCGTGAAAGGCACGCGCTTCTCCGTGGCGGTTGAGCCGGATCACTCGAGCATGGCGGTGTTTCGCGGCCTGGTCGGTGTGCGCGGAATTGATCGGGCGATCGAGAGCGAGATCCTCGTGCGCCCGGGCTTTGCGGCCATCGGCGGTGGCGAGGTGCCGATGGAACTGGTCGTGAACGGCAGTGCCGATCCCTGGGAGGGCTGGTCTCAGAAGATGAGCGCACCGGGGACCCTCAAGCCCAAGACGCAGCCGCCCGCGCGTATGGCAGTCGATATGGCCAAGGCCCATGCGCTGCAGACTGCGCGGCCGGAGATTGTCGAGCACGCCAAGCAGCGACGAAGCGTCCGGATGGACTCGAAGCCAGGGTCTGCGAAGAAGACCTTACCAAGAACCGCGGGTGCTCAAGCTGAGACGGGTCAGAAAAATGCCGGAGCCAACGGACAGGCGATGGACGAGATGATGGGCAAGTCGAAGGGGTCTCTGAAGAAGATGGCGCTCAATGTGAAGCAGGAGCAGGACTCCCGCCTGGCGGAGAAATTGGAGCACAAGTTCGACGCGGTTCAGGAGGCGGGTTCTGAGGGTATGGAGCAGATCCAGGAAGAGTTCGCTGAATCGGTTGTCGCGGGAGAAACGGGCGGCGGTGGCGGAGTCAATCTCGAGATCGAAATCGTGAACTCGAGAGTCAAGATCGCAGGCGGCAGCTTCGACGAAATCGTGTCCAATGGAGATCTGCAGAGCATGCTCTCGACCGGCACGACGACGTTTTCAGCGAATCTGATGCAGCTTCTCGCGAACCAGGGCACCGATCCGATGCAGTTTGCGGCGATGCTTCAGCAGATGCTGGGAAATTAGTCCTGAACCCACCGGGTCGCTGCTGCGACCCGGTGGGTTCCCGGGCCGTCGTGAGCGGAAACTCAGGGCCGAAGAGGCTCTTCGCGTACGGCCTCTATTCGTCCACTTCGACCTTGATGTCCCGTTCGAGCTTCTTCCGCTCTCGGGCTTGCTCCATCTCGCGCTCGACGGCCATGCGCACGGTGCGTTCGCGCATCAACTCCTTCATGAATTCGAGGCGACGGTTGGCGCGCTCGCGGTCGGCGTCGTTTTGCGGGATTCGATGTTCGTAGTGAACGGTTCGAGTCATCTCGGTGAGAGCTCCGCTCGGGCCGCGTGCGCGGAATACCAACTCGTTTGGTCCCGGCGTCAGACGCACGAACGCGCCGAAACTTCCATCGCGCCATACATGTGTCGCACGCGCCAGCGCGCCGGTCGTGGCATTTTGCACCTCGACGGCTGCGATTCCCTGTAGATCGAGGTTGGGTAGAGCGTCTACGATGGTTGCCGGTTCGTCGATTGATGCGTAGGCGCCGTGCCCTACGTGGGCAATCTCCTTCAGCGTTCCACTATCCGCTTCTGGAATCGACAGACCCACGGTGTAGATGCGGATGCCGCGCTCTGCGATCTCGAGTGCGGCCTGCACCGCCTGTACGGCGGCTCGAAGCTGTGGCGGAGGCGCGGTGGGCACGCCGTCGGATAGCAGGACGATGGCGCGATCGCGCCTGCCTCCACGTGGGTGAGGGGCGCCACCGAGTGCATCGGCCGCGACGCGAATCGCCTTGGCCATGTTCGTTCGGCCGGTCGGGGTTTCTCGTCCGATGAACTTCAGCGAGGTCAGAAGCTGTCCAGAGGGTGAGCCAATACTCGAGTGGATGATCGCGCTGTCCGCGAACGACACCACCCCGAGGCGGATGCGATCCGGATCGAGCTTGGCGGCGAGTCGGCGCACGGCTTCGAGTTCTGCGAACAGAATCGAGTCGGCAGGATCGCTTGATCCGAATGGATTTCGAAGAAACGAACCGAGGCCGCGTCGGTAGCGGAATCCATAGCCGCCCACATGGCCATCGCTGTTGAGATCGGCCCCAGACGAGTTGCGGGTGCTCTTGGAAGCATCGAGCACGATCACCAGATCCAGGGCGCCCCGGCCCACGGTTCCGGCCCTTCCCCGGACCTCGATCAGCGGAACGGGCCCCGATTCGATGGCATCCGCATGGGGTTGCTCTACGTCGATCCATACATCTTCAGCGTGCACGGGTCCCGCTGCGATGGCGATTGCGATTCCCAGGAGCGCGAAGGTCATCAGTCGCATTCTGGTAGGGAAGCGAATTTTCGGCGCCAGTCCAGGAAAGGCCCCCGCAGCCCGGAGATTTCGAAGCCGTTTCTTCAAACCATCAGTTGTGGTCCGAAGAATGTACCTGGCACGGGGTGTGCGTAGTGACCGGGAATGCGCGAACTCCCGACCTGTCCAAAGCCGCCCTTCTGCCCCAACCCAGAGTGTGATTTCCACCGAACTTCGCAGGGTTGGAAGTTCATCAAGAAAGGCTTCT
>JAAELY010000276.1 GCA_024226335.1 bacterium | reverse complement strand
TTTCCGGTAGCTGCGCTCCGCGCGTTCGGTGGAGCCGCAACGGACGAAGATCCGGCCTTCGATCCAGTAGAAGACGCTCTTGTGGACACTGCGCCGCGGTCCGGCGAGCTTCCGCGCTCGGCGCAACTGTACCAAGGCCTTTTTCAGACCTTCCGAGTCGTCAGTCTCCGATACCGCGAGTGCGAGATTGAGGGTCGAAGAGAATTCGAAGCGGCCGATGAGCCTGTAATTCCCCAGCGCCCGGCCGAGAACCGAAACCGCCTCCGGAAATCGATTCGCAGTCACGTAGATCACGCCCTGGGTCGCGAGCACGCGCCCCAGCCATTCGCTGTCGTTCGCCGCCCCAAAGACTTTCTCCGCTCGGCGGGCATGGCGCAGACCTTGATCGAATTTCTTCTGGAAGGCCCGGAGGATCGCCACTCTCAAGTCCAGCTCCGCCCGACAGGCCGGCGAGACGCGTGGTCTTTCGCAGAGTCGAAGCGCTGACTCATAAGTCCTCTCGGCATCGTCGAGTCGGCCTGCCGCGCGATACGCGCTGCCCACCAGCCCATGGCCTTTCACCAATCGCTCGCGACCAGCAAGCCTTTCTTCCATTGTCTCACCCTCGGGCATGGCGTGGGCCAGACGCCGCGCCACCAGAGCGACGTGGAGAGCCGCTTTGGGATTCCGGAAGATCAGCTCTTCCGTATACTCGAAGAAGAGCTCTACGAATCGCGGGTCCCAATACTTCGGACGATCGAGCACGAGCTCCGCAGCATGCGGCAGACGAGGCTCCAACTCGCGGATGAGTCGCCGGGCATGGTCTGGTGTATGCGCCATCACATCTCCGTAAAGTTCACTTTGGCCAGAGACTCTACCTTAAAAGGTGGGACGTTGCAACCTGGGAGACCGCCCGAAACTCGGACGGCCTCCCGAGATGGCATTTGGCGGACCGCTCACTCGCGATCCGCCACGC
>JAAELY010000275.1 GCA_024226335.1 bacterium | reverse complement strand
CGTGCTCGAAGACCATCCGAACCGCTCGCTCACGAACCTCTTGCGAAAACCTGCTCTTGCGTCCCATGACCCCATCCTCTCAAGGAATAAGGTCTCCGGGAAACCCGGGGCGATTCACTCGCGAGACTCGGAAGATCTTCGCGCATTCTCTCCACAGCGTGACGGAACGAGATCCCCTCGGTTCGCATTACCCAGTCGATCACTGAGCCGCCCGATTGGCAGGCCCCGAGGCAGTGCCAGAGATTCTTCGCGGGTGTGATCACCAGGCTCGGCTCGCGATCATCGTGGAAGGGACACAGGCCGATCAGGTCGGCGCCGTGGCGGTCGAGTGCGATCCCCCGTGCCGCAGCCAGGCGCTCCACCGCCACCTCGGCCTTCAGTCGCTCGATCTCGCCTTCCGGGATGCGCGCCATGATGACCCCTTCTCCTCCGCCAGGGACTCCGGCAGAAGAAACTGCCATTTCGTTTGAAGTTTTTATCGTCTCCTGTTCTAGACCAATATGTTATATTACGCAACTCCGCCCCTTTCGAGTGAGGCCCACCCGTGCATAAGATCATCGACATGGCCGCTTCGAGGAGAAAAAAACGAGGCCGACTCCCGGCTCCGGACGAGACCTTCGGGCAAAGACTGGCGAGGATCCGTAAAGATCGCGGCTTCACACAGACCGAGCTTGCGGATCAGGTCGGCACCATCCAAGTGATCATCTCTGGCTACGAGCGAGGACGAACCCGCGCCCACGCCGACATGGTCGCGGCTATCGCGCAGGCCCTGGATGTGTGCGGCGACGAACTCCTCGGACTCAAGCCGCCGGACTCGAACCCGGCGGCCAAGATCAGCAGGCGCTTCCTGAGACGATTGCACCAGCTCGAGGAACTCCCGGCACACGATCAGAAGGCCATCCTCAAGCACATTGATGCGCTCTCGGCAGCTCACAGGAGCAAGAAGGCGAGCTAGATTCAGCGGGGACGACAGTCGGCGGCCTGAGGCCAAGAGCGAAGAGGAGTCAGCGATGGGAGAACCCAAGCGATCGGAAGAAGAGTTGATCCGCAGGATCCGATCCCTCTCCCCGGAGCGCGTGGCCGAGGTCGAGGATTTCGTCGATTTCCTGCGGCAGCGCGACGACGGGAGCCGGCTCACGGACGCGGCCAGCCGGCTCTCCGAAGCCGCCTTCGCCAAGGTCTGGGACAACCCCGACGACGCCGACTATGACCAGCTATAAGGATCGGCGATGAGCGCCGGTCATGAGTTCGGGGACGTCGTCCTCGTCCCGTTCCCCTTCACCGATCAGTCCGCCAGCAAGCGGCGGCCCGCCGTTGTCGTCAGCTCCGAGGCGTATCACAACGAGCGGCCGGATCTCGTCATCCTTGCCATCACCAGCCAGGTGAGGCCCGGGGCGAGGATCGGGGAGGTGGCCATCGCCCAGTGGAAGGAGGCGGGGCTGCTCAAGGCATCCGTTCTCAAGCCGGTCGTGGCGACCATCGAGCGGGGGCTCGTGCTGCGGAAGCTCGGGCGGCTTGAGGAAGAAGACCGACGTGCGTTGCGAGGCGTGCTTGACGTGATTCTCGGCAAGTGAAGAGTTCGAGCTGAGGAAGAGTTCCCGACTGGATACCACCCGCTCTAATCAGACGACAGCCAAGCCAATCGCATCAACAAACGACCAGAGTGCGACCCGGATGCTCTCTTTCACCGATCGCCCCTTCCACATAAGTTGGTAGAGGAAGACGGGCAGGGCCCAGCAGAGCAAGAGCACGCCCTCGATTGCAAGCAGTACCCACCCGCCGATGCGAAGTTCTGAAAACCACGGGTTCACGAGGAAACAGAGAACAACGACCTGGTAAACGAGAAGCAACCAACCGATCCAGGCCAGGCTTCGCTCCTCTTCGCGGTGATCGCATTCCGCCGTTCCTTCCTCGGTCTCGTGTTGAGCCTTCGCATCCTGCACAGCGGATAGGAAGTATAGCACCCCTTTCTCCCTAATAAGACCATCGATTTTCGGCTGTTGAGAGCCGGCAGTCGGGGAATCTGGGGGCTCTCGAACGGACGCGGGCAGCCGTGCAGCTGCAAAGGGCCCCTCAGAGCGGCGGGAGGACGAGGCTCGACCGCT
>JAAELY010000274.1 GCA_024226335.1 bacterium | reverse complement strand
AGCGACGTCCTGCGGATCGTCGCGTTGCAGGCCCTTGCCACTTGTGACGACACCAACGGTCTGATCGAGGCAGCACGATGGTTGAAAGGCGCGAGGCAGGTCAGTGTCCGCCTCGGATCGGGTTTTGCCACGGCACTCTTCCCTCACCACCTCAGGGTCGACGAACTGCTCGATCTGATCGAGCACGCGCCGGCACCGACTCCAGATTCCGCTGGGAGTTACGGGCACGTGGTGGAGAAACTCTGGAGAGCCTGCCCTGATGGTGATGCCCGGGAGCGTTTCATTGCGGGACTCGCGGCTCTTTGCCTCTCCCGCCCATTCACGTCAAACTACAGGCGTATTTCGTCGCGGTATCGCAGGCTCGCCGAGAACCTGGCTCCGATCGCCCGCGAGGCGGTTCTGGGAATAGGAGATTCAGAGCCTTCTGAAGGGCTGATCCGGATGTTGACGGCGGTGGAACGTGCTGAAAGGAACCCGTCGAACGATCCGGAACGCCCTTCTCTCAACGCGCTGGTCTCCGAGAAACCACATCTTCAACGCGATCTCTTCTGGGCGGACGTTGAGGAGACGCGACAAAACGCCAACCGTGCCGAGGATTATCCGACGAATTTCCAGCAGGTGTACTTCCGGCAAGGGACTTTGTGGCAGCTCGGGGCCAAAGACCTGGTCTGGCTCTACAAAGACCTCCCCCAACGTTCGCTTTTGACCGATCAGCAGGTCGCTCTTAGCGCGATCGTGGATGTCCTGCGTGACAGCGGCGATCTCGAAGCTGAAATGCGACGCCGAGTGACGACGCTCGCACTTCGCAGGCTTCGTGCGGCGCGAGCCAGCGCTGACGACAAGCGGCTGTGGCGCTACTTCGGATGGTTGCTTCT
>JAAELY010000273.1 GCA_024226335.1 bacterium | reverse complement strand
TGTTCCGGCAGAGAATCCACCGTCGTCGTATCGGTCGGGGAGCGCGATCCAGTTGTCGTGCTGCTGGCTGGCGATATAGCTCTCGGCAGCTTCCCGCTGGGCATCGAGGCTGTTGAACTCCTGTTCGAGGCCCTGGCTCGTCGATTTTCGGCAGTAGATGGCGCACCGGGTCGCAGGCTGGAGCTTTGCGACTGCCGATGAGTGCCGAGCAGTCATCAGCTGCGCTTCCTCTTGGTCAGACCGAAGAACAACCACCCGTTCCACTTCGAGCCGGTCACGGCTCCGGCAACCGCCGACAACGAACGGAACTGTCGGCCGTCCCACTCGAAGCCGTCGTCGAGGGCGACGACGCGGATCTCCCGTCCCTTATATTGCCGGGTAAGAACGGTGCCGGGTGAGGGCAGGCGCGGGTCGCGATGACCGCAATGTTGGTGCTGATCACGGGTACCGGCTGGGGGCGCGCCGTTGCCGTTCGGTGGGGTTCTAGCGCGAGCGAAGCCCTCGGGTGCAAGTTCCTCGATGCGTGCCTTTGCGGCGTCGCTGAGACCACCGTGGGCAAGTTCTTGGACGCGCCATGCAAGTCGTCGCCAGAGATAATCTCGGTTCCGGCTGCGGGTCGGCTCTCCGTAGAGCTTCATCCATTCGAGGCGCAGATCGCCGACCGTCATCTGTTGAAGGCGATGGATCTGGCGGATCACGCTGGTATCCGTGGGCATCCTTGATCTCCGTGGTGGTCATCACGATGAGGGCTCTCTTCGGCGGAGAGTTCAAGCTCTTTGTGGCCAGATGTGGCGGAAAGTGGCGCAGTGCTAGTCAACCGCAGGTACCCTCGCGCCAGGATGGTGGCGAGGTCGGTTAACAGACCCGAATGTGTGGCGATGGTGCGCGACATCACGCTGCCTCGCCTCGATCGTCGTCGTCGGATGAATTCTGAGGATATTGAGGATTATGGGGATGGGAATCAAAAGTTGTTTTGGTCCCATCTGACGTTCCAGATGAGGAAGGTAAGTCTGAAATGGCTGTTCTATTACGATCCCCAATATTCCCAATATCCCCAAAAATCGGATTCACGTCGTATCCAGGACTTCGAGGCCGCCCCCGGCCCTTTCTGCCTTCTTCGTGCTGTTCGCGGATGTATTCGTGTTCGACCAGGAGCTTCAAGGCGGGCTGAAGATCCGCGACCCTACTGAACCGGCCCTTCAGATCCTGGTAGGCATCTCGCACGGTGAACGACTGTCTATCTTTGCGGGAGATCCAGGCCACTACGTGTCGTGCGTTTTCGACTTCCGGGTCGGCACCCATTTCTGCGAACGCGCCCCTGGCGTGGGCACGAAAGTATCCACCGATTTCGATGGCCTCGTTGACCGTTGCCAAGTCGATTCGTCGTGTGTCCGGCAATGAGGGCTCGTCTGCCAGCTTGACGACATGGATGATTCCGCAGAGGCGTGCGACAGAGCCGACGTGCTTCGAACCCCAGTCCTGTATCGACCCGAGCTCACCGAACGGCGCTAGCTCGGGTTCGATCTGCTTCTCGAACGCCCTAAAGCGATCGGCGGCGTCCGGATCGAAGCGGATGGTACGAGCGGTCGGTTTCCCGTAGTTGTCGGTGGCCGGCTCCATTTGGAGAATGGCGGTAATCCGCTGCTCGTAAGCCAGCCGGATCGGCATGGGAACCGACGGAGCGCCGATCATTCGGCGACCGATGGAGCTTTCAGGGATCGCGTACAGAAACCGTGCTAACAGCCCGCGCCCTCGAAACCCCGGCTTTGAGGCGAGCCCGCGAAGCACGTCGTTCTGGACCGCGAGGCTGACCGTAAGGCAAGGGTTATCGACGGAGTCGGGCGGGCGATTGACTCGATCGACTCGAAGTGGATCACCCGCGTGGCCTTTGAGGAACACGTCAAAGTTCGGTGCGTTGTTAGGGCTGTACCTTCCGGCCATCGACTCGAAGATTCCGCCCTCAGCTGACAGTACAGCGAACTGCCCATCGTAGTCGCTGATGAGTTGAGCAAGCTTCTCTGGCGTCACATCGTCCGCGAAGATTCGAGGGTGAGGAGGTACGCGAAGCGACTCCAGATTATTCGCCGCCTCAATAGCTTGGCGCTCGAGTCGGTCTCGGTCGGGCGGTTCAGCCTTCGCGGCCTCCTTCTGCGCCTGCTGGTATCGCTTCTTGTGAATCTCATGGCGCGTTCTAGCGTCAGTGATCTCCGGCGCGAGTCGCTCCCATTCCGATTTCTCAAACTCGGTGATCGGCCGGGTTACGTCGGCGACGACGGCCGTCTTGCGGTTTCCTGGATCAAGAACCACGACAACGAACAGGTTGGTTGGTTCCTCCCAACCCGGTCGAACCTCGACACGGAAACGTCGACCAATAGCAACGGAGCACGCGGCTAGCACGAGGCAGCCGGCCAAGTCCATCGGGGTCTGCGTCGCTAGCGACTCTGCCTTCACGAATTCCAAGAGGGGAGACGGGAGGCTATTAACAGGAAACTCGGGAAGTTTGTGCGAACGGAATGGGATCGGCGGACCCCAGCTATCAGTACGGTCGGCATCTGCCGGTGGATGATCGTCAATGCCGAGTTCAATGGGGACGACGTCGTTCAGCCCGTGACCCGTCGAGAGATGATCGGATGCATCCTTACCCTCTTTTGCCTGAACCGCCTCGAGATTGCCTGCTCGACCCTGAAGACTCTCAAGAATCAACTTCGCGTGATCGGTTCCTGCTTTGTCCCGATCGGCCCACACAACCACGTGTGCCGCTCCATCGAGGGCGTCGGCATACTCGGACCGCCACTTCCTCGCGCCCAGCGGAGCGGTTGTCGCGACGTAGCCGGTTGAGTCCGGATCGTGCTCGTTGATGGCGTCGGCGTCCTTCTCGCCTTCGACGATGTAGATCGTTCTGCCTGCCTCGACGGCCTCGAGGACGGCGGGCAGGCCGTAGAGGACCGTGTCAACGTGGTCGCGGCCCCAGTACCAGTCAGTGCGACTGCGGGAATCGGGCCGAGCGATCGGAAAGTCCTTGTTCGCAGTTCTGCACGCTCGGAATACGACGTTGCCGTTCTCGTCGTGGTAGTCGTACACCTTGGTGATGACTGCCCCGCGAAACCTGGTTCCGACTGTCGGGTTGGCAGGGGACAGATTCTTCTCACGATTCATCGTCGAGACCTTCTTGGCGCTGCGTGGAGTGTCATCGAAGTCGGCCCACGTCCGACCGCAGCTTTCGAGCACGTCCTCGGGAGCACAGTTCCCGGGGCCGTGGCAATAGAGAATGAGGGGGCGGCCGTCGCCGGTCTTGAAGCTCAAGCCGCGGGACTTGTGTCCACCGTCAGCCTGGCAGCGGGGGCAGAACGAGCGTCCCTTATCGGCTTGAACTCGTGGCTTCAATCCACGGAGTTCTAGCGCAGACGCGAAGATGTCCAACGCGTGGGACACAGGCGCGTCTCAGCCCTGCGAGGTCGATGCGGTCGGGACATCACCTTCGCCGTTGTCGCGCTGTTCGTCTAGCCAGGCGTCGAGGTCGTTGATGTCGTATCCGACGGCTCGACCGCCCAGGCGAATGAACGTGGGGCCGTCACCCGAAAGGCGCATCCGTTCGAGCGTGGACGGGGAAAGCCCGACGTAATCTGCTGCGGCCGGGGTTCTGAGAATTCGGTTTGTTGATTCCATCTGATCCTCCAACGCCGCGTACTCAGTGCGGCGAAATCAGATCAAATGGTCAGCTCTTTTCGACGTTACTGCTAAGGTGGTGAGCTACCGTAGCTCGCCACCCTAAGGCAAAAAGCCATTGCCTGAAGGCTATCTTCTATTCGTAATGACAGTCCGGATCTGTTATTGGCCATGACATCACCGGGTACTCACCTCGAGAGTAGTCAATCTTCATCCGCGATGGAGGGAAGATGTTCATGCGCCGGTAATATGAGGGATCATCCTCCAGGTTCGTCATTACTTTGCGATAGGCATCCCGCACAGTACTTGGCCGTCCGGCCTTGCTCATAGTACGAGACACGTATTCATACTCGTCGCCCGACCGGTGCCCTTCCTCGCGTGCCTCTAGAACGGCTATGGCCCGTTCCACGTCCTTACGAGCGTTGGCGCAGCGACGCGCCATTCGTCGTTGACCGGGATTTGGCTTTGGCCACTTGTTCTGTAGGCCCTTCCAGATCGTGCCGAGCGTCTCGTCGAGCAGCCAACGCGGAATCTCACACATGATTTCGTGAGGATGCAGGTCCGGGTTAAGCCGGAGGTCTTCCCTTGTGTATCGTGATCCGGGTTCCGCCGGGAACTGGCAGGCTGTAAGCGCACCATAGAGTGCCGTCAAATCGCCGGACAGTGCCGCTACCCGGCGAGCTTGGATCGCCGACAGTCGATACGGATAGTTAGCGCGCTCGATGTGCTTCGGGTCTTGCGCCAGCAGTTCCCTGTGCTCATCACGAGAGAGGCTGGTGTATGGATTGGACTCCGCTGGCGATGTGAGCTGGCGTAACTTGGCGGCGGTCATCTTGTCGGGCTTCGGTGGACCAGTGCGAGTGCGCTTGTCGCCGCCTAGTCGAGGGCCACGGCGCGTACTTACGTACTCAACCTGAGTTGCGGTCTTGTTCTTGCGCGGTTTCTTTCGATGAGCCATTGCCGGCTACTCCATTAGCTGGGACTTGGTAGTTGTCCTGCGTACCAAGTCGTCCTTAAGAGAAGACTAGCAGATGACTCGTGTCGTATCGCATCACAAAGCGGAGCCATGCGGGTGTTATCGTGTAATCACAACACCCATGAAAATCACACGTGCAGCTGCAAACCAACCGATGAGAAATCGTCGGCCATGCCTGCAACTGCAACGATTCACGAGAGCTGACTACCAGCGCGGTCGCGCAACAGGCTGGCGCTTCGAGGCTGGCTGGTTCCGTCGAGCGAGCGGCCTCGAATGGGCCTGGTTCAGTCGTGACGTAGACGAGTCTGAGGAGAATCCGACGTGCAAGTGACGAACGTCTCCACCACCGACCTTCGCCGAATGGCGGCGCCATATAACCCGAGGAAGATCAGCGATCACGACTTGGTTGCCCTAGGGCGATCTCTCGCAACGTTCGGCGTGGTCGAACCGGTCGTTGTAAACAAACGCACTGGTCGTATCGTCGGCGGACACCAGCGGGTCAAGGCGGCCGAAGCATCAGGGATCGAGGAGTTGCCCGTCGTCTACGTCGATCTCGACGAGCCTGCGGAAAAGCAGTTGAACATCGCGCTCAACAGAATCAGCGGCGAGTTCGACTTCGACAAGCTCTCGGACATCCTCAAGGAGCTGGAAACCGGCGGCTTCGATCTCGACCTGACCGGCTTCACCCAGTCGGAAATCGACGACCTCATTCGCGGGATGGAGCCGCCTGACGCCGAGGGCCTCACCGACCCCGATGCGATGCCCGAGCCTTTGGATGAACCGGCGACGCAGCCTGGCGATTTGATCTACCTGGGACCGCACCGACTGCTCTGTGGTGACGCTGCGTCGAAGGAAGACTTGGCCAAGTTGCTCGACCGCCAGCTTGTTCAACTCGTGCATACCGACCCGCCGTACAACGTCAATGTCGAGCCGCGTTCGAACAACGCCATAGCGTCTGCCGGCAAGGGTCGGACGCACCACCAAGGACTCGACCTGGCGCGGTTCCCCGAGAAGGCAGCACCGACCGGGAAGATGCGTCCCCGTGATCGTGTACTCGAAAACGATTTCATGTCCGACGAGGAATTCGCCGAACTGCTGCGGCAGTGGTTTCAGAACGCAGCCTCGGCACTTGAGCCGGGGCGAGGGTTCTACTTCTGGGGCGGCTACGCGAACGTCGCGAACTATCCTGCAGCGATCGAGGCAGCCGACCTGTATTTCTCGCAGGCCATCATCTGGGTAAAGGAATGGCCGGTGCTGACGCGCAAAGACTTTATGGGAAACCACGAGTGGTGCTTCTATGGCTGGAAGAAAGGCGCAGCCCACTATTTCAATCCCGGCATTACGAACGCGCCTGACACCTGGAGCGTGAAGAAGGTCACGCCGCAGTCGATGATCCACTTGACCGAAAAGCCCGTTGAGCTTGCCGAGCGAGCGATGATGTACTCATCCCGCAAAGGCGAACACGTCCTCGATTTGTTCGGCGGCAGCGGTTCGACGCTGATCGCGGCCCAGCGGATGGGGCGGAAAGCGTTCCTCATGGAGGTCGATGGCAGCTATTGCGACGTGATCGTCCAACGATGGCAGGACTACACCGGCGAGAAGGCGCAGGGATGGAGGAAGGAGGCGTAGGTGCCAAAGTACTCCCGCACCAAGCGCGAGGAAGCGCGTCGGCTGTATCTGTCCGGCGAGGGGTCGTCAGTTGCCGAGATCGCACGTCGGATCGGTACGAAGCCTCACACCGTCGGCGTCTGGCGCAAGGAAGAAGACTGGGACGGACTCAGGCTTAAGATCGATCGGCAGGCAGCAGAGAAACTCGTCGAGCAACTGGCCACCGAGCGGGTCGAGCTCAACGCGCAGCACTTCAAATCCTGGGGCTTCGTGGTCGGCAGGCTGTTCGAGACGATCCAGAAGACCGGGGTGAACGCCGAGGAAATTCGTGCGCTGGAACGAGTCGCGGCGATCCTGGATCGAGCACAGAAAGGCCAACGGCTAGCTCGCGGTCTTTCGCTCGACGGCCAGACGGAAGAACAGATTCGTGCCCAGGCCGAAGCTGACGGTCGTTCCCTCGTCGACCTTTTCCTCGACGTGGTGAAGCAGGAGGTCGGCGACGAGGACACCCGGGATCGAATCGCCCGCGCACTACTCGAGCAGTGTCCCACCGAGGCGGAGGCTAACAAGGATGTCGCCTAGAGCAGTCCCGCAAGCGTTTCGAGGCTACGTTCGCAGCCGGATCTCCGAGATTGCCAGGCCCGCGACCCGAGCCGTCAGCGAGCCGCTCGCAAACTGGGCACTGCGACGTGTCCGCCTCGACGGCCGGCCATTCCGCTTCGAGGGCCACGAGTATCTCCGAGCGATCTACGACGACACCGCGCCCCACATCGTCCTGTCAAAGGCCGCGCAGATCGGCGGCACAACCTGGGCGATTCTGAAAGCGTTCCACGCCTGCGTGATGGGCCTCAACTGCATGTATTTCTTTCCGACCCGCACCGACGTGTTGGAGTTCTCGAAGTCCCGTGTCGGCCCCCTGCTGGGCGACAATCAGTTCCTCAAGCGTTTGATGAAGGACACGGACACGGCGGGGTTGAAGCGAATTGGATCGTCGTACCTGTACCTGCGAGGCATGCAGTCGACCGTAGGAATGAAGTCGGTGCCGGCGGACATGATCGTGTTCGACGAACTCGACGAGGCGACCCCGGACGCCAAGAGCATGGCGCGAGAGCGTCTGGCGCACTCGGACTACAAACGGGTCATTGAGTTATCGAACCCGTCTCTGCCGAACTACGGCATCGACGAGGCGTACCAGCTATCCGATCAGCGGCACTGGACGATCCGCTGCGATCACTGCACAACCTGGACGGCGCTCGACAAAGAGTTTCCCGAGAAGCTGGGCCAGGAAGTCCGCATCATTCGCGAACGTGAAGATGGCGAATACTACCGGGCCTGTCCGAAGTGCGATGCGGAGCTGGATATCGAAGCAGGGGAGTGGGTGCCCGACTTCCCCGACCGCAAGACCCATGGCTATCGCATCTCGCAGCTATTCTCGTCGAAGGTGGACCCCGGCGAGATCATCGAAGAATACCGCCGCACTCGATTCGCCGAACGGTTCTACAACCTCAAGATCGGCTTGGCCTGGGCCGACATACAGAACCGGCTCGATGCGGCAGCTGTCCTGG
Source organism: bacterium (assembly GCA_024226335.1). Classification (NCBI taxonomy): domain Bacteria; species bacterium. The sequence goes on along the minus strand of JAAELY010000273.1, from coordinate 534 downwards.
CGTGTTGCGGCGAGAAAGGGATGCTGGAGTCCTCCGACCGGCCGTGCTCGATGGGCGTGGACACTGGCAAGGAACTGCACGTCGTGATCTCGAGGTTCGCGGACAGGGATCACAGGAAGCGTGAGGTCGTCTACATCGGCACGCGCCAGGCCTACGGCGAGCTCGATGAACTTATCGAGCGTTATAAGGTCCAACGCTGTGTCATCGATGCCTTACCCGAGATCCACGCTACCAGAGACTTCGCCCGCAGGCACTCCGGTCGGGTCTACCTCAACTACTTCGTCGAGAGCCAGCGCGGCTCCTACGCATGGGACTTCAAGGAGCAGATCGTCCGGGAGAACCGGACCGAGGCGCTCGACGCTAGCCGGCAAGTGGTCCGCGACAAGAAGATGGTTTTCCCTCGCGGCGGCGAATTGATGCGCGAGTTCGCCGCTCACATGTCTTCCGACGTGAAACAACTGGTTGAGGACGCGGACACTGGGGCGCAGGCGTATCGCTACGTACGGATCGGGACCGACCATTACTCGCTCGCGT
>JAAELY010000272.1 GCA_024226335.1 bacterium | reverse complement strand
GGCTGCGAAGCGCGATGCATCCGCCTGCGCTGCGTCGCGCGACCCTCTGCAGATCTACGGATCTGCGATCGGATCACGCTTCTTGCTCAGGCGGCGATTCCCGCTTCTCGCTCGAATCCTCCCTGTGCAGAGATTCCCTAGCCGCAGACGACCGCTGTTCGCGATTCTCGCGTTCTGGGTTCTGCTGTGCGGTTCCGCCTGCGAGCGCGCCGCTGAGCCGGCGGACGCGCCGGAGGCCGGCCCGGCCGCCGAGATCGCTGCAGTCGTTTCCGGCAAGCTGAACGCCGAGGCGTTTCGCCAGCAGATCGAGGCGCTCGAAAAAGCTCTCTACCTGGACCGGCCTGAGACGGCCGATGACTATCGGGCTGTCGGGAGGGCCGTGCTGGAACTCGTGAATGCGATCGGCCGGATCGAGGGCACGCATTTCGGCCGGTCCGCGAGTGGGAAACTGCTGTTCTTCTCGGCGCGCGCCGAAACCGGCTCCGAGGATCCGCTGATTCGCGACCTGACCCCGATTCGAAAAGAGTGGGAGAAGCTGCGCTCGCAGTACTTTTCCCGTGCCGACTGGTTTCGGAGGGCCGGCACCCGCTCGTCCCGGTCGTCAAGCTCCCATCCGCAGGCACGCCCCGAAGATCTCGCTTCGGTCGAAGCGGCGGTCACGCGACTGGAGCGACTCGTGTTGCGCGGGCGCCTGGAAGTCGTGGCGTTGGGGGAACCGAAGTACACACTCGAGAGAATCGGCGCAGAGGGCAAGACGCAGATCAACGGCTGGATGGAATGGACAGCACGCTGGGCGCAGGATGTGCGGGAAGCGACCACGGATCTGCCGCAGTACCCGGGTCCCAAGGGTCCGGGGGATCTCGTAGAGGTTCTCGAACACGTCGACATGGCCGTGTTGTATCTGGAGCGCATCAGTCTCGGAGAGGGCTCATGGGCAACCCCGTTCGCCCGCCAGTGGGAAGACCGTTTCGCCCGCGCGGAGAAATCGCTGCGAGCCGCGCGCAGTGTGCTTTCGCGCGAGTCCTGATCGCTTTCCGCAGTTCGTTAGTCGGAGTGCGTCAGGAGAAATCTAGCCCCGAGGACTCTCTGAGAAAATGGGGTTGTTCAACGACCTCTTCTTCGAGGAAATTTCCCAGGTGCGCCTACACAAGGCGAACCGGACTCCGTGGGCTCGCGATCGTCTGGCCCAGCGGGTGCGAAAGCAATGATGGGCCGTGTTTCGTGCCGCTCGAGAAGCGGGCGTCCGAAGACGGGCGGAACACGTCACCTCCGAATCGCCACGTTTCTTTGCCGGTCAGTGGGAGGGCGTGGCAGGCTGGGAACCCGAACTCGGCAGCGCAGAAAAGAGGTCGTCCATGTGCTGCTGAAAGTCTTCGGGATAGCCTACCCGCAGGTCGCTCCAGGCCGCTCTGAACAAGGGCATCTCGAAAAACACGCTGTTTCGGCGGTCCCACGCAGCCATCATCGGGGTTTCAACCAGCCCGCGTTGGTTGAGGTAGAACACCTGCCATTGATTGGCCAGCATCCCCTGCGCGTGAAATCGAAAGATCACCAGTTCCTCGCGTTCGAGGCGCTCACCGGCATTCAGCCGCGCAAGGACCATCGGGAGCTGTGGCGCGGCGACGGCCGCGGCGTTGTCTCGCGACGATCCGATGATGCCCACCATCGACGCTGCACTCGTGGCAGCCGTGTTCTGACGAATCTGAATCGCCAGATAGTAGATCGTGATCACGACGGCGATGCCGCCGATGAAATCCCCCAGGTCGCCGAGTGTTTCGATCACTGATCCACCACCTGTCAGTCTCCAGATTCCGAACGGCACCAGTCTACTTCAAGCGTCATTCCCCCGTCCCGTCCTGCCCTGCAATGGCTCTTCCCTGAACATTGAATACCCCAGAGGCCAGGGTTGAGGCGACCCTTGGTCTTTCTGCAGCGAGAAATCCCCTTCAGCTAACATCTCGTCGAGGATTGGCTCAACGATCTCGATGCGCCCCGAGGCAAGCGCCTCATCCGCTTCGAAGATGTCGGCCACGACCCCATCGCAGAGGCCCCGGAGCGCACCTCCAGCATCCTGCGGGGCGAAGGTTTCGAGAATGCTCTGACGAAACTAACGGGACCCGTTCAGATGATGGTGCTGAAGATCTGGGCGGCTCGCGGTAGCGATGACGGCCTGCTGAAGTGCCGCTGTCGCCAATTCAGCCCGCTCGTCCCGAGGTGCTGGACAAAGCCCCGCGAGCAGACGTGAAGACCCAATTGCATGAATCGTTCTTCATCAGTCAGCCCTGATGCTCGGTCAGGTTATGCGAAAAGGTACTTGAGCAAGAGCGTTAGGATCCCTGATCAGGCGCATCTTCCAGGCTCTCTTTGAGCCAACTCGCTACTTCTTCTCTGGATCGAAAGACCTGTGTCTTCCAGGGAACGTCAGTCACTTCCAGGAGCATCTGCCACATTCTCGAAAGCCCGTAGACGACATCTCTCGGGCTGATGTGCGCAACGAGAACATTCGGATTCACCTGAGCCGTGCGCTTGTTCACCTCGGCGATTGCACGTATGTCTTCACTGCTGACATCGTCCATGCTCTCAACTTCAGAGGAGTCAAATACGGTATATCTTACTCGCCTTACGTCTTCGTCAGAAGCCACAAATCCGGTAATCGAACTGATGAGTTCCTTCGACGTAACATGTCCTCTCAACTTTCGAACAAGCCCTGTGCCGCCATCGAGGAGTTCTAGTTCGATCGGCATGGTTCATCTCTTCCCTTCTCGACTCCGCGTTCCGCTTTCTTCGGATATTCCCATTAATGCGTTCATGTTTCCTGCCCTCGCGACGTAGTTTACTTCAACGTGACCGGGCATCCGACTGCTGAATGGGCTGTCCAGCAGGTCGTGGAAGCTCGCCCATTCGAGCTACCCCATTCCCATGCAGGCCGAAGACTTCGTGGATTCGTACCGCGTGGACTATTCGCACGGCACAGGCCGGCAGACGCGCAGGGACATCGCACTCGGGGGCGGTTTCGTGGCGTATCCGGACCGGGCGAACAGGACAAGAAACATCGCCGCGTCGGCACAGCCGAGCTGCCGTATGTGCAGCTGGGGCCATACCATTCCTTTGCCCAAGCGGTCGGGCAGCCGCTCGAGGCGATCTCGAAGCGCGCGACGCAAGTAAGGAATCTTGGATCCATGCCTCCTCCTTCGGATCTTGCGACACAGCTGCAGCCTCGGTTGAAGGACACGTGGTGAAAGGCCCTGAGACGGACGTCCGGTATGAGCATTTCGGTGGGGCTGTCAGAGATGCGAGGACCTCTTGAGGGGAGATGCCCTACGATGGGAAGGTTGCGGGGTCCCAAGTTCAGTCCGGGTGCGCGGAAACGTAGGTGTCGTAGTACCGCCCGCCTTCCTGGGCTCTGCGTACGCTGGGCGAAACTGTCGCTGGCGCGCCAGCGCAGGTGCTGCGACTACTGTGTCCAGCCGCCGCTAAACGGAAGCGACTGACCCACGAAAAAGTCGCTTTCGCTCGACGCAAGGAATAGTGCGAGCAATGCGCTTTCGCGAGAGGTCGCCAATCGGCCCAATGGAACCTGCTGTTCCAATAGTCCCTTGAATGCCGGTGTGTCGGTGATTTCGGGTGGGAAGTAGTCTGGATTCTCGACCCAATTCTGAGCGATCAGGTTGATCTGCACATTGTGCCGAGCCGCTTCGAGGCCGGCCGCTCGCACGTATCCGACCTGGGCAGACCGCGCGGCGCTATAGGCGGTGGCGGCTTCCATGCCTCTGAGACCGGTTGCGCTTCCGACGACCACGATCTTTCCCGCACCGCGCTTGATCATCTGCGGCAGGACCGCGCGGGTCAAACGGTGAAGGGGGTGGACCATGATGTCGAAGGCATCCGCCCACATATCGTCGCTGAGATCGACAGCCGAGGTGCCAAAATGTACGTCAGCAGCCAGGTTGGCTACCAGAATATCGATTGGGCCAGCTTTCTCGACTAGTTGCCCGGCTGATTCCGGCGCCCGCAAAACTGTCTCATCGCTGATGACGTTCGCACCGTGCTCGCGAAACAGCTCAGCGATTGCGGGCCCCATATAGTCGGTGGCCTGCGTGATGAGAGTGCGTTTACCTTCCAGGCGCTTTTCCATGGAAATCTCTCCTTCAGGGTGCTGTGGTCCCGACCTTTAGCTGGAATGCGGCGTTCCTGCGCGAGACGCAAACGTTGTTACCTCAGAGCGAGCTGATGCGCAGGCCGTGCGAGCATGCGTCAGTGTGCGTGCTCGGAGAGATGCTCGAGCAAAAGGGGAGTCATCCGCTCCGGCGCCGCCTGGAGGGCCGGCTGGTGGACGTCCTCGACGATCTCCAAGCGGTAGGGGCCCTTTACCCAGTTTGCGTTGGCTTCGATCGAAGCACCCGCGACGTTCTTGGAGCCCGTGGGCCAGATGAACATCGTCGGCATCGGAACGGGGTCCAGACGTTCCCTCGCCCATAGTGGGATGGCCCGGTAGAAGTTGTAGACCGCGCGCAGCGCTTCGTCGCTGTCTAGCGCCTTCCGATAGAGCTCGCTCTCCTCGAGTGACACGCCCTGTGCGGCCAGCATCGCTTCGAACATATTCCGCTCGTTGCCCTCCCGCGCGGCCTCTTGGATGTAGTTGAACTTCGCGTTCTGCCCCTCCGTGCTCGCTTCGGTCTTCGACCTGCCTTCGGCCAGTGCCCCGGGATGCGGAATGTTGATGCAGACCAAGGTCGCGATGCGATCGGGGTGCTTCGCGGCAAGCCACCAGGCCATATTCGCACCGATACTGGTGCCCATGAGATGAAACGGACGCCCTGCCTGGCCCAACGCGTCGGCGATCTCGAGGATGTCCTGCGCATACTCTTTCAGGTGATAGGCCTCGACGCCCTCTGGCCGGGCGCCGGGGCAGAACCCGCGCAGGTCGGGCGCCACCGCCCGGAATCCCATCTCGGCCATGGGCGAAATCTGGTGGTGCCATTCCCAACGGTTACGGGGCAAGCCGTGCAACAGCAATAGCGGGGGCCCGTCTTCAGGGCCTTCGGCCAGCGCCTGGAAGGTCATGCCCCGTGCCTCGATCTCGATTTCCTTCAAGGAGTGTCTCCTGATTCCGGCCACCACGCATGCCGGTTCGAATCGGCCGGGCTGCTGCTGCGAGAGCCCCATTCACACTACGACGCCTGGGAAAAGCGTCCATCGACTACACGGCGGGCACCTTAGACTCTCCGTCCTTTGCCAGGACGAAGGTGTGTCCAAAGCCGAAACTCAGACTCCGCGAGTGGTGCAGCCGGAGGCGCCCGGTCCCGACAAACTCCTGCTGGATGAACTCATTGAGCCGGTTGTTGTCGAATCCGAGATGCTCCGGCCAGCCTGATTGAGCGGGCTGGCGGAACTTTTCGAGATCGCGGCCGGTCACCAGCGCCGCGAGGTACTCCAGCTCGCTGCGTTGCACAAAGAAGTCGGTGAACTCTCCGGGTCGCAGGACTCGCTTTCCGATGTATTTGATCAAGCCAGGCAGACCGATCTCGACGGGCACCGTGACGACGATCTTGCCGCCCGGCTTGCACGCAACTTCGAGATTTCGCAGCGCGTTACGAAAGTCGCCGCAGTGCTCGATCGTCTCCAGGCAGAGGACGACGTCGAATTGGTCGCGAAAGCGTTCCGTCACTGTGGTCAGGCTGTAGATGTCGAACTCGCAGCGAGGGATCTTCTTCGCACGCGCCTGGTCGAGGAAGGAATCGTTGTGGTCGAATCCGTATAGTTCCCAGTCTTCCTCTCGCAGCAGGCTGGCTCGTAGTTGCTGGAGGATGAACCCGTCGGAGCAGCCGAAGTCGACGAGCTTGCCGCTCTCGCCGAGCGGCAGGGAGCGCAGGATCTCGTGGAGGGTCCGCAGCCGATTCCGATGAATGAGTGCGGCGATCGAGTAGCCTCGGTACGTGTTCTCGTGCGCGAAGTCACTCCGGGGCTCGAATGGGTTGGTGGGCATGGCAGGGCTCGGCATTCGGTGTGAAAGAACCTCCGAAGTATCGCACGGCACCCGGTTTGGAGGATAGGAAAACTGAATGCCCTCATCGGTACCCCGGGATACGCCTAGCGTACGCCGAGGAAGGGATCCCACCGCTAGTCCGCGGCGAGTCGTCGGGTGATCCAACGCCGGTAGAGTTCGCGTGGGTGCGCTCCCGTGATGACGACGTCGTCGCCGGCGATCTGGACGGCGGGCACGCCGGTCACTCCGAGATCGATGGCCGCGTTGTGTTCTTCGAGAATCTCGCTGCCGAGGTCGGGATCCCGGGGCGGTGGGAAGAGCGCTTCTTCGAGGCCGCATTCGAGCCAGAGGCGTCGCAGGGTTTCCTCGTCGGAGATGTCCAGGTTCTCTACGAAGTACGCGCACAGAAGCCGCTCGTGCACGCGCTGGAACTCTTTTGAACCGATGGCCGCCGCGGCTCTGGTCACGACGTGTGCGGGAATACTGTGGCTCGGAGGTCCGAATTCGGTCTTCCAGAGGCTGAATTCCGGACTGTCTTCCTCGCCCGCCGGGCGCGCCCACGACTGCGTGTAGCGCTTGAATTTCTCCAGGTCGCGCTTCGAGCTCTCGAAGGGACGCAGCAAGTAGCTTCGCCACTCGAGTTCGACTCGATCGCCGAACTCCGCGACCACAGCGTTCAGGCGATGCGAGGCTACGTGGCACCAGGGACACAGGTAGTCCGAGTAGACGATCAGCTTGAGTTCGCTCACATCGGCGATCCTATCACGGTACTCTGGGGCGCCGGATCTCCGGGGAAGGGATGGGAATGAGAAGATTTGAAGGCAAGGTGGCGTTGCTGTCGGGAGCCGCTTCTGGAATCGGGCGCGCTACCGCGTTGCAACTGGCGGGGGAGGGCGCATCGCTGCTCGGAATCGACCTCAACCAGGACGGTCTCGAAGAAACTGCCAAGCGAGTTGCTGCTGAAGGTGGACAGATGGAGTGGCGGCGCTGCGATGTGACGGATCGCGATGCCTGCCGCGAGGCCGTTGATGCCGCGATGTCCAGCTTCGGCCGACTCGATGTCCTGGGCAATATCGCCGGCGTCAATCGCTTCGCGCACTTCCACGAGATGACTCCGGAAACCTGGGAACTGCTGCTCAGCGTGAATCTGACCGGTGTCGTGTGGATGTGTCAGGCGGCGATCCCGAAGCTGATCGAGACGGAGGGTTCGATCGTCAATCTGGCATCGAGTGCGGCGTTGATCGGCCAGGCCTACACGGCGGCATACTGTGCGACCAAGGCCGGTGTAGCCCAGTTGACCAAGGCACTCGCGATGGAATACGCGCGGACGGGCATCCGGGTCAATGCGATTGCGCCGGGCATGGTGGCCACGGAGATGAACGTGGGCATCGAGATTCCAGATGACATCAACCCGAAGCTGATGTCCCGCTACGCATCGTTTCGCGGTGCTTGCCAGCCCGAAGAAGTCGCGCGCCTGTTCGCCTACCTGGCTTCGGACGACGCCCGTTTTGCCCACGGCGCGATCTGGGCGATCGACGGAGGCAGCACCGCGGGCTGAGAGGCGCGCTGTCGTTGCATGATGCGAACCGAGTTCACGCGAAGTCTATTCATCATCGCTTTCTGCGGTGCGATCGTTTCCTGTGACCCGCAGCCCGGATCGACCCCGGTCGACGAGAGCATCAACTACGTCGGCGCGACTGTGTGCGCGGAGTGCCACGCAAGACAAGCTTCCGCCTGGTCGGGCTCGCACCACGACCGCGCAATGCAAGAGGCGGGAATCGATACCGTTCTGGGAGACTTCGAGAACGCGCGCTTTGCACACGCGGGTGCGAGCACGCGCTTTTTCCGCCGGGAGGGTGAGTACCATGCTCAGCTCGAAGGCCCCGATGGAGAACCCACCGATCTGCGCGTGCTCTACACCTTTGGGGTCGAGCCGCTTCAGCAATACCTGGTCGGGTTGCCCGGAGGGCGCCTCCAGGCGCTCACCGTGGCCTGGGACAGTCGGCCCCGCTCGGTCGGAGGTCAGCGCTGGTTTTCCCTTTATCCCGACGAAGTAGTGCCGTCAGGTGACGTGCTGCACTGGTCGGGTGCTGCGAACAACTGGAACTCGGCCTGTGCGCACTGTCACTCGACGGGTCTGCGCAAACGCTATGACGCGCAGGCCCGGGAGTACCAGACGAGTTGGTCCGATATCGATGTGGCCTGCGAAGCGTGCCACGGACCCGGGTCGAAGCATCTCACCTGGGCGCGCCTGTCGGATGCAGAGCGCGCGAGCGAATCGAACCCGGGTCTGATCACCGAACTGGCCGCACGAGACGAAGCGCGCTGGGTCATGAATGCGGCGACCGGTATTGCGGAGCGCATTCCGAGGCGAAGCTCGCACACAGAGACTCAGACCTGTGCGCACTGTCACTCCAGGCGCGCGTTGCTCAGCGAAGATCCGCCCGGCGAGCGGTTCTTCGACTCTCATCAACTCGCCCTTCTGGAAGAAGGCCTGTACGAAGCGGACGGTCAGATTCTCGACGAAGTTTTTGTCTACGGATCGTTCTTGCAGAGTCGTATGTACGCGGCCGGGGTGAGTTGCGGTGACTGTCACGAACCGCACTCGCTCGCTCTTCGAGCCGAGGGAAATGCCCTGTGTGTGCGCTGTCACGCATCCGAACGCTTCGATACCCGACGACATCACCAGCACACACCCGGTTCCGAAGGTGCGCGCTGCGTCGAGTGCCACATGCCATCGCGAACCTATATGCAGGTGGATGTCCGGCGAGATCACGGATTCCGTGTCCCGCGCCCCGATCTGAGTGTGAAGTGGGATGTTCCAAATGCCTGCAATTCCTGTCATGCCCAGCGTTCTGCGCGGTGGGCCGCGACGGCTCTGGAGCGCTGGCCCGATCGGAGGACTCAAGCCAGGCCGAACTTCACCGGTGTCTTCGCCCGCTCGCGCCGCGGCGATTCCGCTTCGCGTTCCGAATTGCGCGAACTCGCCGGAGATGCGGCACTTCCGGGAATCGTGCGGGCGACCGCTCTGCACGAGTTATCGCGCCACCGCTCCCCGTCGCTGGCTCAGGCGATCGCGGAGGCGGCCCGCGACGCCGACCCGTTGCTGCGTGCTGCGTCCGCTCGCGTGGCCGATGCACTGGCGCCGCCGGAACGAGTTCGCATCCTGCGCCCGTTGCTCAGCGATCGCCTGCGCTCCGTTCGCATTGAGGCGGGTCGATCCCTGGCTGAGTCGGATGAACAGAGTTCGGCACTCGCCGCTGCGCTCGAGGAATACCGGGCAGTACAGGTCATGAACGCCGATCAGCCTTCTGCACACGTGAACTTGGGGATCTTGCACTTCCGCCGAGGAGAACTCGATCGCGCCGACGCAGCATTTCGAGATGCGATCGCGACCGGGCCGTACTTCCTGCCAGCCTACGTCAACCTCGCCGATCTCTACCGAGTACAGAATCGAGAAGACGAGGCTGAGTCGATTCTGCTCCGGGCTCTCGAAGTCGATCGGGAAAGCGCAGAGGTTCACCATGCATTGGGGTTATCGCTGGTGCGGCAAGGTCGCCTGAGCGAGGCTCTCGAACAACTGGGCGAAGCCGCAAGGCTCGCGCCGGAGGTCGCGCGCATCCAGTATGTCTATGGGATCGCGTTGTCCTCCGCCGCTCGCAGCGTCGAGGCGCTGCGAATCCTATCCAGCGCACACGAGCGACATCCCCACGACGTCCAGTTGCTCTCGGCCCTCGCGACGATCAGCCGCGATATGGGTCGAAAGCGCGAGGCGCTCGCGTATGCGAGGAAACTGGAAGCACTGACGCCAGGGAACGCAGACGCGAGTGCCCTGCGTCGGCAACTCGAAGCGGATCGACCCTAATCCGCCGCGGACAAATCCATTGCCGTCCGTTGTTCGGCTTCTATTCCTTCGGGAGCAGGGGTTCGAAGCGGGGTTTGTCCATGGCCTTCATATAGGCGTCGTTGGGCAGGATGTCTCCGGCCTTCGCCAACTCGAAGAGGGCATCGTCCATCAACTGCATCCCCTGCTTTTTGCCCTGTTGGATGTAGGACGTGAGCATGGAGCCGTTGGCTTCGCGAATGATGTTCGGCAAAGCTTTACTCTTGAGCAGGATTTCGTTCACGGCTCGACGACCTTTACCATCGGCGGTAGGCAAGAGAAGCTGGGCGATCACACCGGCCAACGACTCCGCCAGACTCACGCGTACTTGCATCTGCTCGTCCGCGGGAAACGTGTCGATGATGCGGTCGATCGTTTTCGCCGCGCTGTTCGTGTGGAGTGTGCCGAATACGAGCATGCCCATCTCGGCGGCGGTGATCGCCAGCGAGATCGTCTCGTAGTCTCGCATTTCGCCGACCAGTACGACATCTGCATCCTGGCGGATCGAGGCGCGCAACCCCGGTCCAAAACCCTTGGTGTGGGTTCCGATCTCTCGATGCGAGAACACACACCTATCGTTCTGATGCACGAATTCGACCGGGTCTTCGAGAGTCAGGATGTGTCTGGAATGCGTGCGGTTGATCTTGTTGATGATGGCGGCCAGTGTTGTCGACTTACCCGATCCCGTGGGTCCAGTGACCACTAACAGGCCGCTCTTCAGATTGACCAGTTCGCCGATTGCGGGTGGCACGTTCAGATCTTCGAGCGGGATGATCTTCTCCGGAATGATCCGGAAGACTGCACCGGCTCCGTGTTCCTGGACGAAGAAGTTCGCGCGGAAGCGAGCCACGCCATCGATGCCGTAGGCGAAATCGAGATCGCCGCAGCCCTCGAACGAGGTCCACTGCTCCCCCGTCGTGATCTCGCGCAGCAGTTTGCGCAGATCGCTGTCTCCGAGTTCCGACCAGCCCTGCACGGATTCCAGTTCACCGTGCAATCGGATGCGCGGCTCGAGTCCTGCAGCCAGATGCAGGTCTGATCCGCCACTGTCCTTCAGGTAACCGAGGAGTTGATCCATCTGCGCCACGGACGTCTCCTATGCCTCGATGTTCTTCGGGTCCTCGCAACACTCGAGGGCTGCTTCCCGTGAAATCGTTCCGTTTTTCAGCAATTCCGAAAGCGATGTATCGAGCAGGTTCATGCCCTGGGCCAGGCCCGTCTGCATGAGTGAGCGGATCTGCACGGTCTTGTTCTCGCGGATCAGATTGCCGACCGCGCGATTGACGACCATGACTTCGGTCGCGGGTACCTGCGCCTGACCATCGACCGTCGGAACCAGTCGCTGCGAGATCACCGCACGCAGCGATTCGGACAGCATGGAGCGCACCTGCTCTTGTTGATCCGGCGGGAACGAACCCACGATGCGGTTCACGGTCCGGATCGCATTATCGGTGTGTAGAGTGGCGAGTACGAAGTGGCCCGTTTCCGCTGCTGTCATCGCCAGCGAAACGGTTTCGCGGTCCCGCAACTCGCCGATCACGATCACGTCCGGGTCCTCGCGCAGGGCCGCTCGCAGGGCACGCGCGAAACTCTCGGTGTGGCGCTTTACGTTGCGCTGGTTCACGAGGCAACGCTTGGACTCGTGCAGGTATTCGATCGGGTCTTCGATCGTCAAGATGTGTTCGGCACGCTCTTCGTTCACCATGTTGACGAGAGCGGCCATGGTCGAGGACTTGCCGCAGCTGGTCGGACCCGTGAGCAGGACCATGCCCTGGTGGAAGTTCGTGAACTTCGCCAGCGCAGAAGGCAGGTTCAGGCTTTCGAGCGTTGGAGGTGTAGGGGAAATGCGGCGCATCGTGGCGTCGATACCGCGTAGCTGCCGGTAGACGTTCGTTCGAAAGCGCCCGACGCCGTCGAGTGAGTAGCTGAAGTCGAGTTCGCCGTGCTCCTCGAAGGTCGCTCGGTCTTCTTCGCTGAGCATCGGCAGAATCAGGCTTGCTGCCTTTTCCGGAGAGAGTTCCGGCTCATCCTTCTCGATCAGCTGGCCGCGCAAGCGGACGCGTGGCCTGGCGCGGCTGTGAAAATGGACGTCACTGGCACCTTCAGCAGCTGCTGCGGCCAGGCGCGCGTCGATCTCGGCGGTGGGGCCGCTGCGCGGTACGTCCACGATGGCCGCTCTCGCCGCTTCTTGTGCGGCCTGGGCATCGCTGTCTGTACCGGCTTCGTCAGCGCTTTTTGGAACCGGTCGATGGGCGGCGGTCTCCGGAGCTGGCTTCTGCTCGACGGTGCGCGTCAGCTTCTGAGCGGTGGGAGGGGTCGAAGCTGTCTGGGCTTTGCGCGCGCGTGCGACGACGCTTTTCTGGATCTCGACCAGCTTGGCCAGGCTCTCTTTGTCGAGCATGCCCATCTTCAAGAAGATCTCGCCGAGATTCAGTTTCTCAGGCAGCCGGGCTTGCTCGCGAGTTGCCTGGGCGAGCTGTTCCATCGTGATCATCTTCGCCGCAACGGCGACACGTCCCAGAAGAGGTGGCTTTTGGTCACTCACGTCCCGTAGCTATCGGGAACCCCTTCGTCACCCTTGAGCATGTCCAATGGCAACCACGAGCACTTTCAGTGTCTACGTGTGTCAAAAAATGATACGTCTGGTGGAATTCCTCGTTTCAGTCAGGGTGGAGGATTGCTATGCTGCTGATTCCCCTCCCCAGGGGACAAACCATGGGCGATCGTCCGAAATTACTGTTTTCATTCAATAAATCCGGTCGCACGAGGCGACTAGCCAGTCTGGTTACCGCTCTGGTCACCGGGGCTGCCACGCTCTTCACTCTCGCGAACCTGCTGCAATGGAACTTGAGTAGCGTTGGAGCGGAGACAGGTGCACCGACCGGCGTGATGCTCGCCATGGCGCTATTCGGAACGCCGGGTGGCAGGCGAGCTTCGAGGCGGGCCAGGGCTTCGAATGCACCCCTGCCCGATGATGAGCGCGGACGGCTCGAGCGCGAGGAATTTGCGCGCATGGAGCGCCTGGCTGCCGCTGAAGAGGTGGCGGGAGAAGTCGCCCACGCAATCAACAACCCGCTAGCTGTCCTGCTCGGCCGTCTGCAGATGCGGATCGAACGCACGCTGCCCGGGGATGACGAAGATGAGATTCTCTTGCACCTGGCCCGTCGAATCGACAAGACGGTGGCTGGAATGCTCGAGCTATCGAACCGCGCAGAACTGCATCCGGTCTTCACGCCTCTCGCGGCGTTGCTCGAAGAGGCTCTTCGCCCCGTTTCGCAACGGGCGGCAGACGCGAACGTGAAATTCGAGACCTACGTCGACCCGACGACCGAGACGATCTACGCCGATTTCGCGCTGCTGGCGAAAGCGCTGACGGCCGTCTTCGACAATGCCATCGACGCCATGCCCGCCGGTGGCATCGTTCGTACCGAGATCGAAGAGATCCCAGACGCGGGCGCGCTCTTGATCCGTATCCAGGATCCCGGCTGCGGCATGGATTCAGAGATCCTTGAAATGGCGCTCGAACCCTTCTTTACCACTCAGATCGGTCACACGGGTCTCGGTCTGACACTCGCCAACCGGATCACTACTGGGCATGGCGGACGTCTGAAGATCCAGACCGCAGAGCACACTGGAACGCTCGTCACCTTCGAGCTACCGGCACGGCACCGCCCCGCAACGGCCTAGTGTCCTGTTTCAGAAGTTCCATCTCTAATGCTTCCGAGCGTGGACCTGGAGGACTCGGGAACAGAAGCGACGGATGCTGTCGAGGATCTGCTCGGCGCTCTTGGTCCAGATGAACGGCTTTGGCGCTGCGTTGTG
>JAAELY010000271.1 GCA_024226335.1 bacterium | reverse complement strand
CGCCACGAGCTGGTGAGCACTCTGCACGCGGCGCTCGAAAAGAGCCTGTCCGGTGAGACCAGGGTGGTCATGCTCGAAGGCGAGCCGGGCATCGGCAAGACGCGCGTCGTGGAGGAGCTGTGTCGCGAGGCTGCAGAGCGTGGAGTCACGGTACTGACCGGGCGCTGCCACGAGGGCGAAGGCGCCCCGGCCTTCTGGCCCTGGATCCAGACGATGCGAGACTGGATGCGACTCAACCAAGGCAAGCCGATCCCCGACGGGCTCGAAGCAGAAGCAGCATTCTTCACCAGCTGGGCTCGCGGCAACATGGGAAAGGCTGCCAAGCCGGCGCTGGAGGCCGATGCAGCCGAGGCGCGCTTCAGGGCGTTCGATAGCGCTGCGCGAGGTCTGCAGGGTTTCGCCAAGCGAACACCGCTGGTTCTGGTGCTGGAAGACATGCATTGGGCGGATCCGGCTTCTCTCGGACTTCTCTCCTTTGTCGGGGCGGAGCTGCACCACGATCCGGTGCTCGTACTGGGGACCTACCGGGACAGGGAGCTGCACAGCACTCCCGAGCTATTCCAGACCTTGGCTGATCTGGCCCGCCAGCCCACGTCCCGGCGCCTTTCGATCAGAGGTCTCGAGTTCGACTACGTTGCACAGCTCCTCGGGCAGATCGTGGGAAGCGACATGAGTCCGGCTCTGGCCGAGTCCGTGACCGCCCTGACCGAAGGCAACCCCTTCTTCGTGGTCGAGATCGCACGCATCCTCGGTGCGGAGGCAAGTGTGCTGGAGTCCGGCGACCTCGGCGAAGGATTGGAGATCGAACTTCCCGCGAGTATCTCCGACACGGTCGAGCGCCGACTCGGAGGGCTGAGTGCTGACACCCGCAAGTTCCTCAACTTCGCTGCGGTGATCGGCCGGGAGTTCGGCACCACACTGCTGCTGGAGGCTGCGGGGACAGAGCGCGGGCTGGTCTCGGAGTCTCTGGAAGAGGCGGCCACCATCGGAATCATCGAGCCCGTGCAGGGCAGCCCGGATACCTACCGTTTTGGTCATGCGCTGATCCGCGAGACGCTCTACCAGGGGATTCGCGGGCCAAACCAGGCTCGCCTTCACAGAGCCATCGCGGAGGCGTTGGAACGCCGCCATGGCGAGTCCGCGACCCCTCCGCTGACAGCGCTGGCCCACCACTGGTACCAGGCCGTGGCAACCGGTGGCGTCGAGAAGGCTGCCGAGTACTGCGAGCGCGCGGGACTGCAGGCACTATCGGGGCTCGCGTTCGAGGAAGCGGCTGTGCATCTGAAGCGGGCGCTCGAGCTTGCGGACCTTCACCCCTCGTTGGACCAGGCCGGGCGTTGCGAGTTACTGCTCCAACTGGGGCAGGCCGAGTGGGGTGCGGGCGAGCACGTGTCGGCACGCAGTACCTTTGCTCGAGCTGCGGCGCTTGCTCGCCAGGTCGGCTCTGCTGAGGGCTTTGCGAGAGCTGCGATTGGCTACTACGGGTTCGAGCACGGCATCACCGCAGACGCGGTCACCCTGGCGTTGCTCGAGGAAGCCGCCGGGTGGATCGGTGCGGACTCCCCGGTCCTTCGCACGCGTGTGTTGAGCAGGCTCCAGCACATGATGCCGCACGCGAATAGGATGGAGACGCTGCGCGCGTTGAGCCTCGAGGCACTCGACCTCGGTCGCGCCTGTGGGGACGTCGAGGCCCTCGGCGAGGCATTTCGCGCCCGCGCAAATGCCACGCAGGGCCCCGACACTCTCGACGAGAAGCTCGAGTGGGAAAAGGAGTGTCGGGAGTGGGGCGAGCGACTCGGGGATCCGTGGCTTTCCTGGTTTGGTAACGACGTCATGTCGCCGCTCACCCGCGGAGATCGGCATGGGGTGCTGGAAGCCCTGCGACATAGCGCGCGCTTCGCTCGAGCGATGCCCAGCAACCGGCTAGTAGCGTTCATCGGGATCCTGCAGCAATCGGGATTTGCTCTGATGGAGGGGCGTTTCGATGACCTGAGGCGGCACATCGAGCAGATCCCTGATGCGGGCAAGAACTGCGTCTCCTGGGTCG
>JAAELY010000270.1 GCA_024226335.1 bacterium | reverse complement strand
TGCTTCGCGCCTCGGGACGCTCGGCAAAAGGCTATCGACTCTACAGCGAAGAGGACGCCCGGCGACTGGAACAGATCTGCCGGTATCGAGAGACAGGGATTCCCCTGGATGACATCAAACATCTGCTCGAAGCCCCGGGGACGCGCCTGGTCGAGATCCTCGAGCGACGCCTGGGCGATCTGAATTCCGAAATCCAGCGACTCCAGGAGCAGCAGCGTATGGTCGTCGGACTGCTGGAGAACCACGGTCGACTCGGCCGCGTGCGCGTCATGAATCGCGAGCGTTGGATTTCCCTGCTGGCGGCCTCGGGTTTCAACGAGGAAGACATGCGGCGCTGGCACGCAGAGTTCGAACGCGCCGCACCCCGGAAGCACAAGGAGTTTCTGGAAGTCCTGTGCTTCTCGGACAAGGAAATCCGCAGCATCCGCGCGCGAGCCAGAGCCCTGAGCCGTCGTGTGGCAAAGGGCGCACGTCGCTAACGCGAAGCTTCACGAGAGTCCGCAAGCGGACACGGGGCTTCTACAGCTTGGCGATGGCGTTGCCCAGTTCGCCCAGTCCCTTCTTGACCCCTTCGGGATCGAAGGCCGGTGGTCCGAGTACCAGGCGCGACACTCCCATGTCTTCAAAGCGCTTGATCTGATCCAGATCGAATCCCGCCGGGAAACCCGTCGTGAGTTCGATCTCGGAGGGATCGCGGCCGATCTCGGCGCACTCTGCGTTCAGCACCTCGAGCAGTCTCGGCATATCATCGGGATTGACCGGGAAGAAACCGTCGCCGTAGCGTGCGGCTCGGCGGGCCGCGCCCTTCACGTGTCCTCCGATGTGGATCGGTACGCGACCGCCCGGAGGCTTGGGATTGGACTCCAGTTCGTCCCACTGATAGTGCTTGCCGTCGAAGCTCGATGTGCCTTCGGACCAGAGCGAACGAATGGCCTGAATCGACTCCTCGGTTCGGCTGGCGCGCTCTTCAAAGGGAATGCCCAACACGTCGAATTCGTCTTTCATCCAGCCGATTCCAACACCTAGCATCACTCTTCCCTTCGAGAGCGTATCGAGCGTCGCCACCTCTTTGGCCACGTAGGCGGGATGTCGCTGCGGAAGGATCAGGATGCCGGTCGCCAGCTTGATCTTGCTCGTGACCGCAGCCGCATAGCTCAACCAGATGAGCGGATCGGGAATGGGCGAGTTCTCCGGACCGGGCATGCGCCCGTCTTTGCTATAGGGGTACTTCGACTTGTAACCCTTGGGCACGACGACGTGCTCCACAGTCCAAAGCGATTCGACACCCGCCTGCTCAGCGCTCTGCACCAGATTGACCAGGTGGTCGGGCTGTCCGAAGAACGCCACGTTGGCGAACATGAGTCCGATCTTCATTTGAGGAGTTCCTTTTCCGCTGAGAGTCACCGAGAGTCGGCGTCGCGCACTTCGATTCGGGCGCAAACTCCGGATTGGGAGGTTTTCCGTCGGACAGAAGGACAGGAATCGGCTGCTGAGTCAAACGGTGCCGCATCCGGAGTCCTGCCCACCCGGTGGACAAACCGCTCGGGAAAGACAATCTAGACGTATGAGCGAATCGGAGACGAAGATCGGGGTTCTGCTGGTAAACCTGGGAACCCCGCGCTCGCCCGGTACCGCCGACGTACGCCGCTATCTGCGCGAGTTCCTGAGCGATCCGGCGGTGATCGATACCTCGGCCGCGACTCGCTGGCTGCTGGTCAATACGATCATCGCGCCGTTTCGCGCCCCCCGTTCCGCGGCACTGTACCGCTCGATCTGGGGTGCAGGCGGCCGGCCCGAAGACTCTCCACTTCTCGCTCACGGTCTCGCGTTGCGCGGCGAAGTCGCGCGCCAACTCGGCGAGACTCATCAGGTCGAACTGGCCATGCGCTACGGCGAGCCTTCGATCGAAGCGGCGCTGGAGAGACTGGCTGGATCCGAGCTGTCTCGGATCGTGCTGGTTCCGCTGTTTCCGCAGTACGCGTCTTCATCGTCGGGCTCGACGATCGCGCGTGTGTTCCAGCTGGTGAAACAGTGGCCGGAACTCCCAGGCATCGACGCGATTGAGGACTTCTTTGTCGAACCGGGCTGGATCGGAGCGTTGGCGGCGGTGAGCGAACCCGCTCTGGAGAGTTTTTCGCCCGATCACGTGCTGATGAGCTACCACGGTCTGCCCGAACGGCAGATCCGCAAGCTCGACGTCGCCGGGAAGCACTGCCTGGAACGCGAGGATTGTTGCGATTCTGTGCGGGCCCCGAACCGGCGTTGTTATCGCGCCCAGTGCTACGCAACATCGCGCGCACTCGCCGCGAAGCTCGGCCTGTCAGACGATGATTATTCGGTCGCATTCCAATCCAGGCTAGGTCGCGCTGCCTGGATCCGGCCCTACACCGATGAAACGCTGCCGCGGCTGGCGGCGCGGGGCGTGAAGCGGCTCGCCGTGCTCTGCCCATCGTTTGTCGCCGACTGCCTCGAGACACTCGAGGAGATCGGAATGCGCGCGCGCCAGCAGTGGCTCGACGCCGGAGGCGAAGCCCTGCGAACCATCCCCTGCGTGAATGAAGACGAACGCTGGGCGATCGGACTCGCGCAGATGGTACGATCGCGCGGACAAGCCTGAGGAGCGCAGCGTGCCGAAACTGATTCAAGAGCCTACGACGATCGAAGCAGCGGGCGAAATTCCCAAGCGCATCGACGAGTACGTAGGCCGGGTCAATACGAAAGAAGCGGGCCTGAGCATCGCCCATATGCGCTCACCTGCCGGTTGGAGTGAACCCGGACAGCGACCGGAGTTCGTCGAGTACAGCATCGTCCTCGCCGGCTGCATACGCGTTGAACACGAAGATGGGGAATTCGAAGCACGAGCCGGCCAGGCCATCGTCTGCCAGCCGGGCGAGTGGGTGCGTTACAGCACGCCGGGTCCGGAAGGGGCCGAGTACCTGGCCGTGTGCCTGCCCGCTTTCTCGCCCGATACTGTGAATCGAGACCCGGAAACATGACGCGCCAGGAGAAGGCCCAGCGCATCGCGACTCTCCTCGAGCAGCTCTACGAGGATCCGCCGATCCCACTGGACCACGTCGACTCGTACACCTTGTTGATCGCTGTACTGCTCTCCGCGCAGTGCACGGATGTGCGAGTGAACCAGGTCACACCGACCCTTTTCGCCAACGCGAGCACACCGCAGCAGATGGTCGAACTCAGCGTCGATAAGATCCGCGAAATCATCAAGCCGTGCGGACTGTCCCCACAGAAGTCGAAGGCAATCCACGGGCTTTCGCAGATCCTGATCGAAACGCACGCCGGAAACGTGCCGCAGAGCTTCGAAGAACTGGAGGCGTTGCCCGGAGTGGGGCACAAGACTGCGAGCGTGGTCATGAGTCAGTGCTTCGGCCTGCCCGCCTTTCCGGTCGACACGCACATCCACCGCCTGGCAGAACGCTGGGGTCTATCCGACGGACGAAATGTCGAACAGACAGAACGCGATCTGAAGAAGCTGTTCCCGCAACAGAGCTGGAACAAACTGCACTTGCAGATCATCTACTTCGGACGCGAACACTGCCCCGCACGCGGGCACGATCTGGCTGCCTGTCCGATCTGCAGTTGGGCGGCGACGAAGAAGCGCATCGCCGAACAGAGTGCGAAGCCTACTAAGTCCCGATCCGGGTCAGGCACACGATCGGCCCCTCGGGCGTCGACTCGCCGCTGAGATCGACCTCGCCTTCGAGACACCAGAAGTTGTCGCCTTCGGGATCGAGCAGGCGCTGAGTTACCTGCCAGCGCCGAGGCCCATCATCGCGGATCAGTGTGAACTCCGATAACCGGGCGCGCTGATCGAACACGATCTGGTCGTACTCTTCGTAGAAAGGCGCAAGCGTACGACTCATGCGCGGCCCGTCCCAGGGCTCATCGTCGGGAGAGCGGATCACCAGCGCGGCTTCTTCCCAGTCGCGCTCGGCCAGCGCGCGCACGCATTGATGAAGCTCCGCGCGTATGCGCGCCTTGAGCGCGCGCGCATCCTTCGCCAGATCGTACTCCTGGCGCGCTGGCTGCTCGCTCGATGCGGGAGTCGCAGAACCGGGATCGATCAGATTCTGCCACTCGGACATCAAACTCGAATCGATGCGTTCGATCATGGTGCGGAAGAACGCGAGCATGTCCCAGACTTCCTGTGTCTTCGAAACCTCGGGAACCGTCTGCGAGAGCGTGTTGTACACCTGGGTGAGGTAGCGCAGTAGCAGGCCTTCGATGCGCTGCAGACCGTAGTACGTGGTGTAGTAGCTGAAACTGAAGTAGCCCTCGTAGATCTCTCGCGCAATCGACTTCGGTCGCACATCGTCGTGACCTACCCAGCGGTGTTTCTCCGCGAAATAGTCGAAGTTCTGGTAGATGAACTCCCGACTGGGCTGCGGCGGTTCGACTTCGTCGAGCAATCGCACGCGCTCCTCGAAAGGCACTCGCTCCGCCTTCAATTGGGCCATGAGATCGCGTTTGATCCGATCCATCTGCGCGTAGAGGATCGCATTGGGATTCTCGAGGATCGCCTCGACCAGGCTCATGACCTCGAGCGCGTACTCCTCGGGGGTTTCGGCTTCGATCGCGTTGATCGCATCCACCACGAACAGTGAAAGCGAGTGGTGCATGGAGAAGTCCCATTGCAGATCTTCGTTCACACGCAGGCGCCGCTGCCCGGTGTCATCGTCCACGATGATCTGAACGATACCCGCGCTGCGGATGGAGCGGAACAGCGCGGCCGCCGAGCGCCGAAGCGCGTGCTTGCGCGAAGCAGTCTCGTGGGTCGAGTCGATCAACTCGATCAGCACCCGATAACTGCTAGATGGATCGGAACTCTCTTCTTCGCGCCGGAACAGGCTGACCAGCGTGCTGTGGCTGAGGCGGAAATTCGAACGCAGAGGTTCCGGATCGCGGTCAATCAGCGACTGGAACGTACCCCGATTCCAGGCCACGAAACCTCTGGGAGCTTTCGCGGGCGAGGACTTCTTCTTGCCCTTGCGACGCTGCCGCTGAGCTTCGATCAGGTGCGCGGGAGCCTGGCACACCACGCTGCCCAGATCGTCGTAGCCCTTGCGCCCTGCACGTCCCGAGATCTGCTTGAACTCGCGTACCCGCAGGATGCCAGCCCTGCGTCCGTCGAATTTCGACAGCTTCGAGAACACGACCGTCCGGATCGGGATGTTCACGCCGACGCCAAGCGTATCGGTTCCGCAGATCACCTTGAGCAGACCGGATTGCGAGAGCTGTTCGACCAGCAGGCGGTAGCGCGGCAGCAGACCCGCGTGGTGAATACCGATCCCCGATTGCAGGAAACGACGCATGTCCTTGCCGTACGAGGTGTCAAACGCAAACGAGTCGATCTGCTCGCGAATCAGCGCCTTTTCTTCCTTGGTGCAGATCTTCAGGCTGGTGAGACCCTGAGCCAGTTCCGCGCACTCCCGTTGCGTGAAGTTGACCACGTAGACGGGAAATTTCCCCGACTCCAAGAGTCCCTCGATGGTTTCCTGAAGGGGGGTTTCGCAATACGCGTAGTCCAGAGGAACGGGGCGTTCACTCGAATCAATCCGCGCCACTTCGACTCCCGTGCGGCGCTCGAGATCCTCGCGGATCTGGCTCATTTCGCCGAGCGTCGCCGACATCAGCAGAAAATGCGTATCCGGCAGGCAGAGCAGGGGGATCTGCCACGCCGCACCGCGATGCGGATCCGCGTAGTAGTGGAACTCGTCCATGATCACGTAAGGCGCCTGAAGCTGTGCGCCTTGACGCAATGCCATGTTCGCCAGCACCTCTGCGGTGCAGCAGATGACCGGAGCGGCCGAGTTGATGCTCGCGTCTCCGGTCAACATACCGACGTTCTCGGCACCGAAATCACGACACAGGGCGAAGAACTTCTCGCTCGCGAGCGCTTTAGTAGGCGAGGTATAAAAAGAACGCTTGCCCTCACACAGACCCTTGAAGTGCACGGCCTGCGCGACCAGCGACTTTCCCGATCCGGTCGGTGTGTTCAGGATCAGGTGGCGCCCTGCCATGATCTCGAGAAACGCCGATTCCTGAGCCGGGTACGGTTCCAGACCCTGCTCGATCACCCAGTCGAGGAAGGCGTCCAGAATCTGATCCGGCGACATACCTCCGATCCGCGTGATGCGATCCATCAGACCAGTTTCGGCGGCTGCGGCCTCAGCCATCGCGGGTGCTTCCGTGCACGACGCCGGGGCCGGCACCGCGTCGAATCACGACCAGGCGACCCATCAACGGCGCCGGCGGTGTCCGATCCGGCTCGATGAACTCGATACGCGCGCCGACACCCTGCACGAGACGAAGACCGCGATCGGTTTCCACGAAACCCTTGACGCGCAGCGCACCCATGTCTTCGAGACGCGCCGCCAGAGCGTCTTCGTCGCCTCCCGACTCGATCGATAGGATCTCCGTCTCGAAAACCTCGTGGGCATGCGGACGCGGGTCAGCGGCATTGGCGCGCCGTTCGGCGCGGGCCTCATCGATATCTGGCGGGAACAAGAGATCGGGATCGATCTGGCCGCGCACAGTGCGGATGATCGGCGCTTCGGGTTCGAACTCCCGCAAGCACGCTTCGACCTCGACGAGCTGCTCCTCATCGAGCAGGTCGACTTTGTTCAGCAGGATGAGATCCGCCGAACTTACCTGGTCTTCGAAGGTCCCCTGCAGGTCGCGTCGCTGCGCCACCTGTTCGGCGTTGACCACGACCAGCGCCACGTCATCGCCGATCCACTCGTCGATCGGCGTGCGATAGAAGTTCAACTGCGTGTCGTAGGGCAGTGCAACCCCCGAGGTTTCGACGATTACGCGATCGGGCGAAACGCGCTTGCGCAACATCTCGAGCGTATCGACCAGCTCATCGGAGAGCTGGCAGCAAACACAACCGCCTTCGAGTTCCACGTACGACTCGCCCGCTTCTCCGAGTAGGGCCTGGTCGATTCCCAGCTCTCCGAACTCATTGGAAACGACCGCCACACGCTCACCGCTGCGCTGGGCGTCCTCGAGTAGCGCGCGCACCAGGGTCGTCTTCCCGGAGCCCAGAAAGCCGGAAACCACCAGCGCTGGAATGCGCCGCATCGAAGTCGTGCTCGAATCTGCCAAAGGACGCGACATGATGCCGAATGAGCGAGAGCCGCGCCGGGCCAGCGCGCGAAACGGCGTGGCGAGGTCGCCGGGGCTCGAGTAGCCTCCGCGCCCCATGCAGGCCCTTTTTGAGACAATACGCGACGCCTGCGGACCTGGAATCTGGTCGCGCGGGATCGAACTCGCCCGCCAGGAGGCGGTCGAGGGCGAGAGTGCGAGCGACGAGATGATCGTCGTGCGTGTGACGACCCGTGGTGGCCTGCTAGCTCCGCGTGTACAGCTGTTTCCGGACGACGAAGAATGGGATTGCGACTGTGATGGCAACGACGATCCCTGTGACCACGTGGCCGCCGCGGTCATCGCCTTGCGACAGGCGCGCCAGGCGGGAAATGCCCTGCCCGTTTCGAGTCGGCCGACCGCGCGGATCGGTTATCGATTGACCCGCCGCAGCGGCGGCCTGCACTTCGACCGCGTAGCGGTCATCGAAGAACGCGAGGTCCCACTCGAAGGCTCCCTGGTCGCCATCGCCGCGGGCAAGATCGACGGCCCCGACTTCGCAGCCTCCGAAGCCGATCGCAAGCTCGAGAACTTCCTGGGCAGCCGACTCTCCGGTGTGTTTCCCCATACCGCCCTGCCCCAGCTTCTGCGCGCACTGCGGGCTTGTGACGATGTTCGGCTGGATGGTGAAAAGGTATCGCTCTCGCTCGAACCCGTCGGTGCAGTCGGCGTCGTCGAAGATCGCGGCGATGGCTTCGCACTGTCCGTGATGCGCGATCCCGCGATCACAGAGGTATTTGGCAATGGCGTCGCCCTGTGCGGAGAAGTGCTGCGACCGCTGGCCGATGCCCGCATCAGCCAGCGCGAACGCGAGCGCTGGCTCGAAGGCGAGTATTTCTCTCCGGACCGCGCGGCCCTGCTCGTCGCCGAAGTCATACCGCGACTTCAGGAGCGCATCCCTGTAGAAGTGCGCAGCGAACGACTTCCCCGCACCACGCGCGTTCCTCCGAGGCTCCTGGTCGATGTGGGCCGCGAGGCGGATTCTCTCACCGTCGAAGCTCAGATCGTATACGGCGATCCACCGGGCGCGCGCATCGAGAGCGGAGAACTGATCGCACTCCAGGGACCGGTGCCATTGCGCGACGAAGTCGCCGAGGGTCGTCTGCAACGCACGCTGCGAAAGGAGCTGGGGCTCAGCCCCGGCCAGGGCGTCCAGCTCCACGACCGCGAAGCCATCGAGTTCGCGCAGCGCCTGCGCGAGTTCTCCGGAGAACTGCGCGGCGATGCCCATCGCGACTACTTTGAATCGGCTGATCTCGAAGTGCGATTGTCGTCGGATCCCGGAAGCTTCGACCTGGAATTCGTGCCCGATGGAGCCACCGCCAATCGAGTTTCCAGTTCAGCGGTCATGGCAGCCTGGCAGGCCGGACGCGCGATGGTGGCGTTGGAAGCCGGAGGCTTCGCCCCCCTGCCGGTGGACTGGCTGGAACGCTACGGGCGTCAGGTGGCCGATCTCCTGGCCGCGCGCGACGCCTCGGGATCACTCGCCAATTCCGCGTTACCCGACCTCGCGCGACTCTGCGCCGAACTCGAACTGCCTCCCCCTCCGGGTCTCGAGGGATTGCGAGCACTGCTCGAAGATTTCGACGGCCTGCCGGAAGCCAGCCTACCGACGGATCTGCACGCGGAACTGCGCGGCTACCAGACGCTGGGCGTGAACTGGCTGATGTTCCTGCGCCAGGCCGGCCTGGGCGGACTGCTGGCCGACGATATGGGTCTGGGCAAGACGCTTCAGGCGCTGTGCGCAATACAGGGCCGCAGCCTGGTCGTGGCTCCGACCAGCGTGCTCTTCGGCTGGGCCGAGCAGGCGCGCATGTTTCGACCGGATCTGAAGATCTGCATGTACCACGGCCCCGGTCGCGAACTGGATCCCGACGCGGACCTCACCCTGACCAGCTACGCACTTCTGCGACTCGATATCGATGCGCTCGCGGCGGTTTCCTGGAACACCGCCATCCTGGATGAGGCTCAGGCGATCAAGAATCCCAGCGGCCAGGTAGCGCGAGCCGCCTATCGGCTGCGCGCCGACTTCCGCGTCACACTTACCGGCACCCCGGTCGAGAACCGACTGGAAGAGCTCTGGAGTCAACTCCATTTCCTGAATCCGGGCATGCTCGGAACGCGAGAAGATTTCCGTCGCCGTTATGCGCGCCCGATCGCCGCAGCCGAACCCGGTGCGGCCGCGCATCTGCGGAGTCGCATTCGCCCCTTCGTCCTACGTCGGCTCAAACGCGATGTTGCACCGGAACTGCCCCCGCGCACCGAGGTCGTCCTGCACTGCGAGCTCGACGAGAGCGAACGCGCCGTGTACGACGGAGCACGCGCGGCAACCCGCGACGACGTCATCGCAAAGCTGAACGCCGGAGGCGGTGTGATTCAGGCACTCGAAGCGCTATTGCGCCTGCGTCAGGCGGCCTGTCATTCCGGCCTCGTGCCGGGCCAGGAAGCCGCGGGTTCTTCGAAGATCGAGGTCCTGCTCCGCGCTCTCGAAGAGGCGACCTCTGAAGGACACAAGGCGCTGGTTTTCTCCCAGTGGACCGGCTTGCTCGATCGCGTCGAACCCCATCTGAGACAGCAAGACATCGCGTTCACACGCCTTGACGGGAGCACGCGAGATCGGGCGGGTGTCGTGGAGAGTTTTCAATCGAAAGACGGCCCACCTGTGCTCTTGATCTCGTTGCGGGCGGGCGGAACCGGCTTGAACTTGACCGCAGCCGATCACGTTTTCCTGCTCGATCCGTGGTGGAATCCGGCCGTCGAAGCCCAGGCGGCCGATCGCGCTCATCGCATTGGGCAGGAAAATCCTGTATCGGTGTTTCGCCTCGTGGCGCGAAACACAGTGGAAGAACGAATCCTGGCGCTCCAGTCCCACAAGCGAGGACTGGCCGAGGCGGCATTGGGCGCGGCTGACCGCACGGCGTCGATTACAAGGGATGAACTGCTCGCGCTGCTCGACTGAACGAGGGCCGCGCCGATAAGAGGCGGCATGAATTCCAGGCGAATCTTCACGGGGCGGGCGCTGCGCCCCGCAGTGCTCCTTCTACTGCTGAGCGGCGGTTGTCAGAGTCTGTCGTCATTCGACGGCCCCGCGCTGACACAACCGGTCCCGGAATCCGTTCTGGCGTTTGCGAGTCCCGCGACCGGCGAGTTCACGGCCCCGCTCGTCGAAACCGAACCGGTGCACAAAATCCAGGAGAGGATGCCCGGCGGCGATTCTTCGACCCTTCCGGATCCGCGCCCACTTCTTTCCCGGATTCTGTCCGAGCGCGCGCGCCACATCCGAGCCGCCGAACGCGCGGAGATGGTCGAGGCCCTGGCCGCGGCAGGTGAAGATCCCCCTCTGGACCCGTTCCTGATTCTGGGCGTGATCGAACAAGAGAGCCGCTTCCGACCCAATGCGGAGGGACCCCACGGATCACTCGGCCTGATGCAGGTACGGCCCTTCGTCGGTGAGGGTGTTGCCCGGCGCATCGCCCTGCCCTGGCGGGGCGCCGAGACCCTGTTCGATCCCTCGGCGAACCTGCGCATCGGCATCGCCTATCTGAAGCAGGTCGTCGAGATGTACGGGGACGAGGAACTGGCACTGGCCGCGTACAACATGGGCCCCTATCGCTTGCGCCGCATGCTGCAACGCGGCGCCTTCCCGCGCGGGACGTACTCCGGAAAGGTCTACGAGCACCGGGA
Source organism: bacterium (assembly GCA_024226335.1). Classification (NCBI taxonomy): domain Bacteria; species bacterium. The sequence goes on along the minus strand of JAAELY010000270.1, from coordinate 69,577 downwards.
CACCTTCAAAGGCCGCTACACCGAACCGGTCGCCGCCGCGCTACGCTAGATCCGATGCGACAGATCTGGATCCCCAAGGCCGGTCCACCCGAAGTTCTCGAACTGCGAGAGGCGGACGACCCCCTGCCGGCGGAAGGCGAGGTCCGCATTCGGGTCGAAGCATCCGGTGTGAATTTCGCGGACCTCATGGGCCGCATGGGCATCTATCCCGATCTGCCAGCGATGCCCGTCGTTCCGGGCTACGAGATCGCGGGCATCGTCGACGCCATCGGACGAGATGTCGGATCCGACTGGCTGGGCCGCGACGTGCTCGCCCTGACACAGTTCGGCGGATACAGCGACGTGATCTGCCTTCCCGAAGTCCAGGTGCACGCGCGTCCCGCCGGTGTGTCCGCACAGCAGGCCGCGGCACTGCCCGTGAACTACCTGACGGCCTATCAGCTGATGGTCGTAATGGGTTCGCTATCGGCCGGTGAAACGGTGCTGATCCACTCGGCGGGGGGCGGCGTGGGAATCGCCGCAATTCAGCTGGCGCGTCACATCGGTGCGCACACGATCGGCACCGCCTCCGCGGGCAAGCACGAGTTCCTCGAATCGATCGGGCTGGACCACGCCATCGACTACCGGAGTGAGGATTTCGAAAAGCGCGTCGCGGAGATCACGCGCGGACGCGGTGTGGAACTGGTGCTGGACGCGGTAGGCGGAAAGAGTTTCGCGAAGAGCTACCGCGCGCTCGCTCCCTCCGGGAGGCTCGGCATGTTCGGAATGTCCGCGAGCGCTCCGGGCAAGCGCCGCAATCGCTGGGGACTCCTGCGTGCGGGATTTCAGATGCCCTGGTTCCGCTTCAACCCACTCGAACTCATGAATTCGAACAAGGGCGTGTTCGGGGTGAACGTGGGACACCTTTGGGAAGAGGTGGATCGCGTTACAGCCTGGCTGGAGACTCTGACCGTTTGCGCCCGCGACGAGGTCATCCAGCCGGTGATCGCGAAGACCTTTCCGTTCGAGCAGGCCGCCGCGGCACACCACTACCTCCACGACCGGGAGAACCTGGGTAAGGTGCTTCTACTGCCCTGAATCGTGATGCGAGTGGAATCTGTTTCCACCTCGTGGGTAATGGTCTTCCACTCTTCCCTGCCTACGCGTGATGGCTTTGGCCGGACCAAATCAGGAAACCTGATGAAACGCAACTACTTGGAATAATTCCCCGCTACCGGCATGCCTCTTGCTGAAGGAGAAGACGGCTCGTGAGAGCAACCGGGGCCGAGACAGGCCCAGTGGAGGACGCCAACAGCGTTAGACGAGGAATTTCCGAGGCTCGATCCAATTGAGTTCTGCTTCTCTTGGAATGGGCTTCTGGTTGCCGACCCGGACGCGGAACCGGTCGGCATAGCTCCAGCGACCCGGGAGGGAGTCGAGGGAGCGGGAGGCCGCCTTCGGGTGGCCTCCCTCTATTTGAGCCCGGGACTGTTCCCGCCGGGAACCCGAAGCTGTCGGATCAGCTCAGGCCGTGATGCCGGCGGAGGTGCTCGAGCAGCCCGCGACACGCGAGTTCGCACAGATCGAAGACGTCGGCGAACCCAGTCGCACCGCCGTAGTAGGGATCCGGTACCGGGGCATCGTCATCCGAGCCCGGATCGAACTTCAGCAAATTGTGCACCCGCGAGCGCGCCTCCACGTCACGGGCGAGTTCACATACATCGTCGTAGCGATTGGAATCGGTCACCAGCACGTAGTCGAAGCGATCGAAATCGGCTGCCTCGAACTGGCGCGCCTCACCCACGAGCTTCAGGCCCCTACGCGCCGCTTCTTCTGTCGAACGCGGGTCGGGCGGATTGCCGGCGTGCCAGGCTCCGGTACCGGCGCTGTCGACTTCGATGACCGCGTCGAGACCCGCTTCGGCCACCAGGTGCCGCATGATGCCCTCAGCGGTGGGCGAACGGCAGATATTGCCCATACAGACGAAGCACACCGAAACGCGCTGACGGGTCGACGTCGTCACTCTCAGGTCGCCAGGTAGCGACCCGGCTCGACCTGTTTCACCCGACCGTCGCGCTCGAGACGGTCCAGGTGTTGCGCCATGCTGCGTCGCTCGACATCTGTAACGAATCCCCCCCCGGCGCCCTTGCGATACACGAATCGATGCTCTGCGACTTCGTCCAGATCGTGGGCTTCAGCCAGATAGGCGAGCAGATTCTGTTCGCGCCTTTCGATCGCGCTCTCGAAGCGGTCGAGTCGCTCGAGGAAAGCTTCGCGACCGTCGAGCACGCCGATGTGATGGGACGTCGCGTAGTAGCGCGCATCGAACTCGCGAATCATGACCAGAGTGCGTTCGAAGGACGCCAGATCAGACCAGGCGTCTCCGTAGTACGGACCAAAGCCCGATAGATCGATATCGGCCAGGAACAACACGTCGTCGGGCTCGATATGCAGCGCACAGTGCCCACGCGTGTGCCCCGGAGTGTGGATCACGCGGATGCGCACGCCACCCCCGAGATCGAATACATCCCCGTCGCGAAACCCGACCGATTCGGGCCGCGGCTCGAAATGGAACGTGTCGACCAGAACTTTGCTGAATTCCTTGAGCGTCGCTTCGGAGTAGCCGTAGATTTTGAGCAGTGCCTCCAGCGATTGGATTCCGGGAAGGTCTTCCTCGTGAAGATGACATCGAACCTCGGGGAAGAGGAAATTCCCGGCGATGTGATCCTCGTGGCAGTGGCTGGCCAGGATACGATCGATGCGCGGTAACGCCTTGTGCCTCGGAATTACATCGAGCGATGGATCGATGATCACGCACTCTTCACGGCCCTGGACCAGAAGTGTGTTCCCCGACGGGTACTTCCCACCGCCGGATCCGAACAGGACCGTCACCGCCCCGATACGGCGTTCTTCTAAAGGCTCAGGTTCACTCACGACCACCACCTTAGCAGGCATTTCTCAACGAGGAGCCAGGCTCTCCGAGTCGGCTGGCGCGGAGAACTCACTCGCGGGGAGAACTCTCGCGCGCGGAGAACTCACTCGCGCGGTTCACGATGTTCATCTTGTTCCAGACCTTCTGCGAGAGACCGTCGACCAGCCCCTGCAAACTGTCGACACCGGCGAGCACCACGGCATCGTTCAGATCCCGCGCGTAGAGCGCTCCGATTTTGGACAGGAGCGCGAGCATCTCGCTGCAGTAGTCCAGGTAGCGACTCAGCTCATAGGAGCTCAGCGAGCGATCGGGAGAAGACTCCGTGTCGGGCCGCTCGCTCTTGGGCGGAGCCGGGTCCTTGGTGAGCTGGTGCATGTCGACGATGTGGGCCATCTCGCGAAGTTCGTGAATCGCCGCAAGCGCCCGCCTGCGCTTGATGCGCAGCTCGAGGCTGGCCAGAAAGACCGCGCCGGCACCGACGATCACGGAGGTGCTCAAAAAAGCTTCTGTGCTTTGCACGAAATCACCGATCGACGGGTCGGCGGTCAGAGGAGCCACGCCGAGGCCTATGCGGATCAGGATCGAGAGAAAGCCCAGGATCAGCAGGCTGACGGCGATTCGCAACACCAGGATCGGGCGACGGATCCAGGCGGTGCGCAGTTCGGCTTTTCGAGCGACACCCAGCACTTCGCCGCAGAACTCACCCAGGTTTGCCTCGGGAAAGCGCTCGACGATCCTCCGCTGAAGGAGTTCGACGGTCTCGATGATTTCGCTCGGATCCAGCTTCTGCGCCATGCGCCTCTCCGCGTTGACCTTTGCCACAGGAATGCGATTAACAAACCCAGGGTTCGCTTCCGGGGGGGGGAACATGACCCAAGTGCCCGATCCGGGCCAGGCTCACGTCGATATCATCAACGTTCGTCTGAAACTGGAAGATCGCGTGATCTTCGACAGTCTGTCCTGTCGATTTCCTCAGGGTGGATTGTCGGTCGTCCTGGGCGCCAGTGGTGCGGGCAAGAGCACCCTGCTGCGCATGATCAGCGGCCTCCAGAAGCCTGACTTCGGCGATATCTGGATCGGCGACGACGAGGTCACCGACCTGAACGAACGGCAGACCCAGCGCGTGCGGCGCAAGATCGGGATGATGTTCCAGGGCGGCGCACTGCTCGACTCGATGAGCGTGTTCGACAACGTGGCACTACCGCTTCGCGAACACACGAACCTGCCCGGGTCGGAGATCGGGGATCGAGTGCGTTCGATGTTCGACTCCGTCGGACTCGAAAACGTGGAGCGCCTGCTGCCGGGTCAACTCTCCGGCGGCATGATGAAACGCGTCGCACTCGCGCGCGCGATGATCACCGAGCCGGAAATCCTGCTCTGTGACGAACCGTTTTCTGGCCTCGATCCAATTGCGGTGCGCCTGATCGAGACCCTTCTGGTGGACGTGAACCAGCGAACCAATGTGACGATGATCCTCACCAATCACAATATTGCGACGACCCTGCGCATGGCGGACGAAGTCGTGTTCGTGGTCGATCGCTCGGCCATCAGCGGACCGGTGAAACAGGTCGATCACAGCCTGGATCCGCGGCTCTATCGTCACCTTCAGGCGGCCGGCTATTCCGCCTTCGAAGCAGAGCCGTCTTCGTGACGACCCCGATTCACACACTCGGCCAGCGCAGTATCGGGCTGATTCAAGGACTCGGCTCGTTCAGCTTGTTTGGCAGTCGGATCCTGCTTTGCTTGTTTACGCCTCCGTTTCGCCCGCGCCGGTTGCTCGACGAGTGCTTCGAGGGCGGATTCATGTCGCTGGCGATCGTCTGTACGTCGGGCGCGGCCGTCGGCATGGTCATGGGCCTGCAGAGCTTCAATGCGCTGTCGCGCTTTGGCGCGGAAGAGAGCATGGGCTCGCTGGTCGGCTTGACCCTGGTGCGGGAACTGGGACCGGTGCTGACGGCGCTACTGGTCATCGGACGCGCCGGTTCCGCCACCGCCGCGGGTATCGGCGCCATGGTGGCAACCCAACAACTCGACGGCCTGCGCATGCTCTCGATCGATCCCATTCACTACGTCGCCGCGCCCAAGGCCGTCGCGCTTACACTCGTGATGCCGTTGCTGTCGGCCCTTTTCATCTGCTTCGCGCTCGCGGGCGGCTATGTGATCGGAGTCCCGGTACTGGGCGTGGACGGTGGCTCCTATCTGACGAGCCTGGAAAGTGCACTGGACTTCTCCGATGATATCCTGGGCAGCCTGCTCAAGGCCTTCGTGTTCGGAATCCTGGTTGGATTGATTGCTACCTATCGCGGCTATACCTCGGAACCCAACTCCGAAGGCGTCAGTCGCGCAACTACCGGAGCGGTCGTCCAGGCGTCGGTTGCGACACTCGTAGTCGACTATGTAATCACCGCGCTCTGGGGCATCTAGGAGTCTGGGGAAGTCAAACCATGCCGAACTCAGCACAACGGGATCTACTCGTGGGCCTCTTCGTTCTGGCCGGTCTTGTGGCCATCGCCTATCTGTCCATCCAGGTTGGGGGCGCCAACTACGCGGGGCCGGGCGGTCTCTCGCTGACGGCGTACTTCGATGAGGTCGGCGGACTCGCCGAACGCGCACCGGTCGTGGTGGGCGGTGTCAAGGTCGGGACCGTGCGCCGGATCGATCTCGACGAAGAGGACTTCCGCGCAATCGTCACCCTGGAAGTAGACGACTCGCTCGAGTTGCCCGACGACACCTCGGCGTCGATCCTGACCGCGGGTGTGCTCGGCGACCAGTATCTGTCGCTGGAACCCGGAGGATCCCCCGATTTGCTGGGGAATGGCGACACGATCACTTATACGCAGGGCGCGGTCGTTCTCGAGCGTTTGATCGGCAAGCTCCTGACGAGCTTTGGCAGCGGAGACGGCGAGTGATGCGAGAGTTCGCGCCGAGACGCTGTGGATGGGTGTTGGCGGTCCTGGCGATATTGGCCAGTGCCTGCGGCTCGACGGCCCCTGAACGGCTGATCACCGAGGAAGCCCAGCAAGAGCAAGCGGACATCGATCCGATCAAAGGCATCAATCGCGGCTTTTTCAACTTCAACGAGACGCTGGATCGCTTCTTCTTGAAGCCGGTCGCCATCGGCTGGAGTTGGATCACTCCCGAGTACTTCCGGGTCCATCTGCAGCAGATGTTCCTGAATCTGAATTTCCCCGGGCAGCTCGTGAACAACCTGCTCCAGGGCGAGGTCAAACAGGCGGGAAGGGATGTGGGCCGTTTCGTGACGAACTCGACGATTGGCATCGCGGGTTTTTTTGATCCGGCCACTGGTTGGGGCATGCCGACGCGCGATGAGGACTTCGGTCAAACCCTGGGAGTCTGGGGGCTCGGTGCCGGCTCATATCTGGTCTTGCCTTTCATGGGACCCAGCGGGCGTCGCGATCTTACGGCCAAGCCGATCGATTGGGTCTTGAATGTGGGCTCATCGCCGCTGTTGCCCGGAGGCAGCGTGCGCCAGATCAACAGTCGCACCCTCGCGCTCGAACAGATCGACGAAGCGCGCAAGGGTGCGCTGGACTTCTACGTGTTTGCGCGCGGTGCGTATCGGCAGAACCGCGAAGCCCAGGTCGCCAATGATCGCAGTGGTGAAAGCACCGAACCGGACGAATCCCTGTACGAACTCGATGAGGAAGAAGATGAGTAGATTTTCACGCTTTGCGGTTGTGGCCATTGGAATTCTGGCGGCTTTGTTCTTTGCCCTGCCCGCCAGCGCAGATCGCGCGGCGGAGGGGCGCGCCTTCCTCGAGAAGACGGTCCATGAATTCCTCGCAATCTTGCGAGCTGAGAGCGTCACTCCCGAGCAGCGACTCGCACAGGTCGAAGCGCTCGCGATCGAGCGCTTCAACCTCGACCGCATGACCAAGCTGGTCCTGGGCAAGAACCGGAGAAAGCTGAGCGAGGCGCAACAGATCGAGTTTCGCGACGAGTTCAAGGAGCATATTGCGCTCACCTACGGAAGCAATCTGGAGTCGTTTTCCGACGAGACCATCGAGATCGGCAAGGCGCGCGTAGAAAAGAACAGCGATGTGACCGTCCAGACCAAGGTCATCGGTGGCGCAGCCGACGGTGTGCTGATCACCTACCGCCTCCACTCCAAGAATGGCGCTCCATGGCGAGTGATCGATGTGGTGATCGAGGGAGTCTCCACGATCCAGAACTTCCGCTCCCAGATCCAGGACATCGTCAGCAACAAGGGCGTAGAGCAGTTGATCGCAATTCTTCGCGAGAAGAACCAGAAGACGGCCACAGCCAATCACGCGGAAGCCCAGTAGGAGATCCGGCGGGCGAGACGCCCACGGATCCGAGGAAACCTCGCATCTCATGGACCCGCAAGCGTCGTGCAAGCTGCAAGGCAAGGCGCTCACAACGCTGGACTTTCGAAATTCCGAGTAGGCGCTTCTGGCATGATTGCCGAAATCTTGCGTGTCTCTTGCATGCTCATTGATGTTAGTCTGTTCCGAGGAAGCTGCGGAATCTCGACTGATTCGACTCAGAAGACTCCGCGTTCCTCGTCGCAGGGTCAAGACCCGCCACAGGGCAGGTGACACTGCGGTCGGTCCCTGCGAGTACTGGAGCAGGGCCGCGATTCGGGCGATCCGCAACACTCGAGCGAATAGGACGCTCCAGGCCAATCTGAACAGAGTTCGCGAACCCACAGGCGGACTGACGCGTTGTCCAGGTTTAGCGAAGGGACCAAGGAAGATCGGGGGCGGTGCCCCGCCCCCGATCGATTCCTCGCTTTGCGCGCACCGGTCCAGTATCCGCGGACTGCTATAGAACCCCACCTCGCCGTCGGTAGATCGTGGCCATGAGGTGTTGCGTGGCATTGGGAAGAGCCCGTTTGAGCCAGTCCGTCAGATAGGACTCGGCACAGATCCGCTGGCGCTGCTTGTTCTTCTCGATCGCCCGGACGATGCGCTTCGCCGCGGCTTCAGGCGACATGCGCGCAGCCTTTTCGAATTGGTCCACGAATTCCGCGTGATTCTCGGGATCGTGCGTGCGCTGACTGCGCACGATGTTGGTCTTCACTCCACCCGGATGCACACTGGTAACTCCGACCCCGGTGCCGGCCAGTTCGGTCCAGAGCGTTTCGCTGAAACCGCGCACCGCAAACTTCGTGGAGCAATAGGCCGCGGACTCGGGCACACCGATGAATCCGAACATGCTCGAAAGATTGACGATATGAGCCTCGTCCTGCTGCTTCAGATGGGGGAGGAAGAAGTGACAGCCGTGCACGACTCCCCAGAAGTTGATCCCGATCACCCACTCGAAGTCTTCGACCGAGATCTCGCCAATGGCACCGCTCGCGTTCACACCCGCGTTATTGGCCAGGATGTGGACGCGCCCGTGCTCGGCCAGCACTTCCTCCGGTAGCTTCGCCATACGTTCGCGATCGGCCACGTCGGCAATATGGGTGGACACCTTGCGCCCACTGGCGCGAGCCCGCTCGGCGGCTTCGTCCAGACCCGCCCGATTCAGATCGACCAGGGCCAGATCGCAACCGCGCCCCGCGAGTTCCAGCGCCAGCGCTCGACCGATCCCACTCGCCCCTCCAGTAATGACCGCCACGCGGTTCTGAAGCTGTTTCATGACAGGAGATTGAGCGCGTTTGATTCTCCGGTCAACACAGGCCAGAATCAGCCTCGCCAAAGTCACAATCTTGACCGGAGACCCCCATGAATTTCGATTTCTCCGATGACCAGAAGCTCCTGCAGAAGACGGCCAGGGACTTTCTGGAGGAGCGTTCCCCTCTCGCCGTGAACCGCAACGTCCTGGAATCCGACCTTCACTACGACGCCGATCTGTGGAGCGCCGCAGCCGAAATGGGATGGCAGGGCGCAACGATCCCCGAAGAGTACGGGGGCGCGGGATTCGGCTATCTGGAACTGGTATTGATCGCCGAGGAAGTCGGACGCTCTCTCGCGCCGATCCCCTTCGACTCATCGGTCTACCTGGCCACCGAAGCCATCCTGCTCGCCGGAAACCCCGAGCAGAAGAAGAATCGCCTTTCAGCTCTCGCCGCGGGCGAAGCCATCGGCACCCTGGCGCTCGCTGAGGGTCGAGGCGAAGTCCACCCGAACAACATCGAGACCCGCTTCGAAGGCGGCAAGCTCACGGGCACGAAGCTCGCGGTGGCGAATGGCAATACTGCGAGTTTCGCGATCGTCGCAGCCAAAGCGGGCGACGGAGTGGCTCTCGCGCTGGTCGACCTGAGTGCTGACGGCGTCACGCGCAGTCCAGTCGATTCAATCGACCCGACTCGTTCGATCGCGAACATCGAGTTCAAGAATACGCCTGCAGAGCCACTCGGCGACGCCGGACAGGGCTGGGAGGTCCTCCAGCGAGTGCTCGATCGCGGCGCGATCATGCTGGCCTTCGAACAGCTCGGCGGCGCGAGCCACGTGCTCGAACTGACCAAGGACTTCACGATGGGTCGCTACGCTTTCGGCCGACCGATCGCCAGCTTCCAGGCGATCAAGCATCGGCTCGCCGATCTCTACGCAGCCGTCGAACTCGCCAAGTCGAACTGCTTCTACGGTGCGTGGGCGCTCTCGACGGACTCGGACGAACTGGGCATCGCAGCGTGCAATGCGCGCGTCTCGGCTTCGACCGCTTTCGATCTAGGCGCCGTCGAGATGATCCAGATGTACGGCGGCGTCGGCTACACATGGGAGTACGACTGCCACCTGTTCTACCGCCGCGCGAAGCACGACTCGGTCGTGCTCGGTTCGCCGGCAGAGTGGCGAGAAAAGCTGGTCCAGCGCCTCGTGGCCAAGAACGCGGCCTGAGCGCAAGGAGGAATAGACATGGATTTCAACGACACACCTGAAGAAGCTGAGTTCCGCGCAGAAGCACGGACCTTCCTGGACAAGCACGTCCGCCCCCTCAAGCCGGGCGAAACAGCGGGCGGAGTCCTGGAGCGCGATGATCCGGAAATCGTGAAGCAGGCCAAGGAATGGCAGGCCTGCAAGAAGGACAACGGTTGGGCCTGCCTGACCTGGCCGAAGGAATTTGGCGGCCGCGCGGTCGCATCCAACCTCAACGTGGTCTGGAACCAGGAAGAGGGCAAGTACGCCACGGCCGCAAATATCTTCGGCATCGGTATCGGCATGCTCGGACCGACGATCATGGCCCACGGAACCGATGCGCAGAAGAGCCAGCATCTGGAGAGGATGGCGCGCGGTGACGATGTCTGGTGCCAGTTGTTCAGCGAGCCTTCCGCCGGTTCCGATCTTGCGGGTCTGCGCACGAGCGCCGTCAAGGACGGCGACGACTGGCTGCTGAACGGTCAAAAGATCTGGACGACCGGCGCTCAGTTCAGTGAGTGGGGCATGATCGTCACACGCACCGATCCCAATGTGGCCAAGCACGCAGGGCTGACGTACTTCATCGTCGACATGAAGTCGCCGGGTATCGAGATCCGTCCGATCAAACAGATCAACGGCGACAGCGGTTTCAATGAAGTCTTCTTCAGCGACACACGCGTTCCGGACTCGAATCGCGTCGACGCCGTTGGCAATGGTTGGGCCGTCGCCCTCACCACGCTCATGAACGAGCGTTCTTCGATCGGCGCAGGCGGCGGAGGAATGCGGGCAGAAGACCTGATTCGTCTGGCGCAGGACTGCACATTGAATGGTCGCCCGGCGATCGAGGATTCGGCCGTCCGCCAGAAGATCGCCAACTTCTATGTGAACGCATCGGGCTTGAAGTACACCGGTTACCGCACCCTGACCGCGCTTTCGCGTGGTACGACGCCGGGCCCGGAGTCCTCGATCGGAAAGATGGTCGGCGCTCCAATGGCCCAGGAACTGGGCTCGTTCGCAACCGAACTCATGGGTATCACCGGTTCGCAGATTTCCGGCCCACAGGAGACCTACCTGGGCTCGCCGGGTCTGAGAATCGCCGGAGGCACCGACGAGATCCTGCGCAATATCCTGGCGGAGCGGGTGCTTCGCCTTCCGCCGGAACCGCGCATGGACAAGAAGGTCGCGTTCCGCGAGATCCCCACGGCACCGCCTGGTAAGTAACTCGATAGGTCCGCGCCGTTGATCGCATTCGACGAGACGGCGCGGACCCTTCATCTTTCGATCGAGGATCTGCTCGACTCGGGCCCTCATCGCCCCTGGGACGATGAGATCGATCCGGGCCGCGAAGCGCTCGCGGCAGACGCGCTATCGCAGTACCTGGATCACGTAGCACCGCAAGGATACCTGGCGAGCACTCGCATCGCTTTCGAGTTTGCCTGGCGCGAATACACGGTACACCTCGACGGCGTGGCCGACGGTCTTTTCGAGACTTCCTCGGGCGAAGTGGTCGAAGTCGTACGCTGCGTGCCTGCCTCCGGTGGACCTGAGCGTGCCATCGAGCGCGCCGGTCTGCTGTGTCTCTTGCGTTCCCGGACCGGCCACGAGGTCCATAAAGGCCGGGTCGCAGAACTCTCGATGCTCGAAACGAGAACCACATTCATCGATGTCGCGTTCTCGACCTCTGCCTACGGACGCACACTCGAAGAGCGCCTGGATCGCATCGAACGGGAGAGCCTGGGCGTGCGCAGTCGTGCCCGGACGCGCACGGGTTTCGCCGCAGAACTCCCGTTCCCCTTTGACGAGATCCGCCCCGGTCAAGACATAATAATGAGCGACGTCGAAGGGGCGGCGGCCTCTGGACTGATGATGCTGTGCTCGGCCCCGACCGGCATTGGCAAGACGGCGGCCGTACTGCATCCCATGTTGCGCCGTGCGCTACTCGAAGATCGCAAGATCTTCTTCGTGACTTCGAAGGTATCACAGCAGAAACTCGCACTCGAAACTCTGGGACGCATGCTACCGCCACACTCCGGGGCCTTCGCGGTGCAGATTTCCGCGCGCGAGCGCATCTGCCCGATCGACGAACACGGTTGCTTGCCCGGACGCTGTCCGCAGATGCGGCGTTTCAGCGAACGCCTGGACGAATCCGGTCTCTTGCACGACCTGGCGGAACTGGGCGTCGCGGATGCGGACGCGATCTCACATCACTCGAACCTGGCCGATCTCTGCCCCTTCGAAGTCGGGCTGGAACTCACCCTCGATGCGAGCGTGGTCATCGGTGACTTCAACTACGTCTTCGATCCCAATGTGTACCTGCGTCGTTTCTTCGACGAGAGCTACGCGCAGCACCTGCTCGTCGTTGACGAAGCCCACAATCTCCCCGCGCGCGCGCAGGACTACTACTCTCCGCAACTCGACCTCGGCACTCTTTCTGCACTTGCACAACGCTGCGAGACTCTGCGCGCACACGCGTACCGAGGTATCGCCCAACTCTTACGCGATGTCGTAGCCCACTGCACAATATTCGCGGAGACTCTTGCGGCGGTTCGCGGTGATGCCGCACCCTGGGTCGAAGCTCCTGAACGGGAATTCTGGGAATCCCTGAGCACTCGCGTCGCCGGCGCAGCACTCGACTACCACGCGCAGATCGCGACCGACGGCCGACCCGAGTCACTCGCGCCGGGCTTCGCTGCGCAGAATCGCTTCGCTCGCTCGAATACGCTTCCGGGCGCTACTGGGGAGCCTCGCCCGCGCGATCCGATCCGCACAGCTCTCGGTGCAATTCGCGATTTTTGCCGATTCTCTCAGGGAGACCCGGAGCGCACGGCTGCACTCTGGACAGCGACCAGCGCACGACTGCTGTGTCTGGATCCAGCGCCGCGCATCGCCGAGCGCCTGCAGGGATTTCACGCGGCGGTCTGCATGAGCGCCACGCTTCATCCAGCGGACTTCTACACGCGCGCACTGGGCATCCAGGGGCCCGAAACGGTGCAACTCGACCTCCCTTCGCCATTCCCCGCCTCGAATCGCCTGCTACTGAGCGTTCCTGACATCGACACGACCTATCGAAGGCGCTCCGAAGATGCTCCGCGGGTCGCCGAAATACTGGAGCGCTGCATGTCGAAGCGGCGGGGTAATTACCTGGCGTTCTTCAGCAGCTTCGCCTATCGCGACGAAGTCATGCAGCACCTGACTCGCAGCGTGGCGCGAGTGCTCGTACAGATTCCGGGCATGCCCACCGCCCCTTTCCTGAACCAACTCGAAAAGAACGAGGACGAGACCCTTTTGCTGTGTGCGGTACATGGGGGTGTGTTCTCGGAAGGGGTCGATTACCCCGCGCACATGGCCATCGGCGTTTTCGTAATCGGCCCCGGACTTCCGGCCGTGAGTCTCGAGCGCGAACTGATTCGCGAATACTACGAGCACGAGCGCGGCTCGGGCTTCGAACACGCCTATGTCGCTCCGGGTATGAATCGCGTGGTACAGGCCGGGGGTCGTGCGGTGCGCACGCCGACCGACCGCGCAGTCATCGTCCTGATGGGGAGGCGTTTTGGCGAACCGGCCTATCGCGAGCGCATGCCGGCCTGGTGGCAGCAGGAGATCATCGTTGCCGACGACCCTGCGGCCGAGATCGAGGCGTTCTGGCAGCGAGGTCGGAAGACTGAAGACCGTGCTGGCGGCTGAGCCAACCGCCTCGTACCCTCCCCGCCCATGCTGATTCCGATTCCAGATCTGAGCCGGGCCCGTCGCCTGCTTTGTATCCAACCGCACTACGATGACAATGACATCGGCGCCGGAGGCACGATCGCGCGACTCGCTTCCGAAGGCGCGGAGGTTTTCTACGTTACCGCCACTGACGACCTCGTCGGCGTACTGGACCAGAGCCTCTCGGAGGCTGCAGCCACCGAGCAGTTACGCGCGGAACAACACGAGGCCGGCGAAGCGATCGGCGTGTGTGAACAAACCTGGTTGGAATATCCCGATGCGGGTGTCTACGATTACTTCGAAATCCGCGCGCGACTGATCGGACAGATTCGCCGGGTGAAACCCGACTTTGTTTTCAGCGTGGATCCCTGGGTGCCCTACGAGGCCCACGGAGATCACACGCGGGTCGGACGCGCAACGGCGGAAGCCTGTCTGCTTCACGCGCACAAACGTCTGCCGTCGTCGGATCCGGAAGTAGATCGAGCTTACGAACCCTACTCTCTTGCAGGCGTCGCTTTCTACTTCACTGCGCGACCAAATCTCGTCTTCGACATCAGTAATACCCGGGAGTCCAAACACCGGGCGATCGATGCGTACCGCGCTCAGTTCACGGCGGAATCACTGGCAGTCGTTCACGCCGGACTCGATGTGAAGGAGCGCCAATGGGCGGCGCAAGAATCGTTTTCCCACGGCGAAGCGCTCAAGGTACTGCATCCGGCTCATCTGCACGTGAACCCCGACGCGGACGAGATGTTTTGACCAGCTACGCGACCAGTGATCTGAACCGAAACATCGCGGTCGCTGCACCCGGGGAGTTTTCACCGGTCGCAATCGGAGGACTGTCGGTATGGCCTCCGGTCGTACTTGCGCCCATGGCCGGCGTGACCAACGCGCCCTTTCGCCTGCTGTGTGGCCGTTTCGGTGCAGGCCTGTACGTAAGCGAAATGATCACCGCACGCGCGCTGGTCGAAGGACACTCTCGGACTCTGAAACTGGCGGGCTTCAGCCCCGAAGAAAAGCCGCGCAGCCTACAACTCTACGGCGTCGATCCGCACTACACAGGCAAGGCGGTCGCCAGGCTGGTCGGTGAAGGCCTGGTCGACCACATCGACATGAATTTCGGCTGTCCGGTGCGCAAGGTCACCCGACGCGGCGGTGGCGCGGCCCTGCCCGTGAAGCGGGGACTGTTGCGCAGCATCGTACGCGCGGCGGTACAGGCGGCGGGGACGGTGCCGGTCACGATCAAGTTCCGCCTCGGCATCGACGACGAACACCCGACCTTCCTCGAGGCCGGGCGCATCGCCGAAGGCGAAGGCTGCGCAGCCGTTGCCCTGCACGCGCGCACGGCTGCCCAACTCTACGATGGCGAAGCTCGCTGGGCCGCGATCGCCGAACTCAAGCAACACGTGACGCGGATTCCGGTCCTGGGCAATGGCGATGTATGGGAGGCACGAGATGCCCTGCGCATGATGCGCCAGACCGGTTGCGATGGCGTGGTGGTCGGCCGGGGCTGCCTGGGCCGACCCTGGCTATTCCGCGATCTGGCCGATGTGTTCGAAGGTCGTGAGCCGCAAACACCTCCGACGCAGGGGCAGGTCGCGGATATCATGCTCGAGCACGCGCGCTTGCTCGCGAAATGGTTCGACGAAGACTACGCGATGCGCGGTTTCCGCAAACACGCCGCCTGGTACACGAAGGGCTTTCCCCAGTCGAAACCGTTGCGTCGGGACCTGATGCGGATCAGCTCACTCGAGAATCTGGTGAGCGTCCTGGGCGACATCGAGCGCGAGACACCATTCCCGCCCAGCGCGGTGCGCGTTCCTCGTGGAAAATCGGCGGGTACCCAGCGTGTGGTCCTGCCCGAGGGTTGGCTCGACGACCCGAACGATATGACACCGCTACCCGAAGACGCCGGAGATGCGGTCTCGGGTGGGTGACCTGCGAAGACCCGCAAATCCGCAGGGAACGGGGCGCCGGTCCCCGCCGGGACCGGTCCCCATACCCCTGAGTGAGCCTCAGACGTTGATCGTCGGGCTGGGCTGGGCTGGTGTGGAAGCGGCCGAGGTCGTCCCCAACTCGCCCAGAGCCACGCCGGGAAGGTCGCTAGACGGGATGCGCCACTGCTTGCCGATGCGAACGGCGCCGATCTGGCCCGACTCGATCAGCCGGTAGACGGTACGTGCCGAAATTCGCAGGAAATCCGCTGCTTCACGAACGGTGATCAGATTGTCCGACATTTGAAACCCCCTCCTATTACCGACTCTGTGGCCGGAAGCCGTCAACTGGTGCCGTAACCCCGCTCTGGGTATCAGAGCCGGTCAGCACCGCCCGGCATGCAATCTCTTCGACAGCTTCGCCACTTGCTTGAGCCCTATTTCGATTCATTTGCGACTGGTTGATTTGAATCATGCCTTTGGTATGCCTCTCTGCACTACGATCAGGACCGCCGAACAGTGGCGGGGGAGCAGATGGATCGGGAGTACTTCCAGAATTACTGCGGACATGGCGCCTACGCGGAGAACTACCTGTTCCACAGCGGAATCGAGCACTGCATCTCGATTTTCAGGCGATTGGATATCCGCGTGAAATCAGTCGTCGTTCTGGGCGCTGCGACTGGCGAGATCCTGAGCCACTTCGAGGACAGCTGGGGTGTGAAGCCATACGGTTGCGAGATCAGCCGCTGGGCCCACGAGCGCATTGCGACGCGCTTCCGGGCGCGGGTGAAGTGCTCGGACATGCGCGATTTCGTGCCCTCACTGCTGGACTCCCGAAAGAGCTTCGACCTGATCTTCTCGAACTCTCTGGTGTACCTGGAAGCCGCTGAGATTCCGGGCTTCCTCGAGGATTGCAGCCGCATCGCGGGTCATTTCCACTTCTTCAGCAGCACGCGCGAGGATTACGAACCCGGGGACCGCTACCGAGTCACACTCAAATCCTCGGCCTGGTGGAAGGCGGCTTTTCGGAAGGCGGGGTTCTCGCCAACACGCAGTCCCTACGTGTTTCGTTCTGAGCGCCGCGGCTGCTGGTAATCCGGAAACCCTTGGAGCCCCCGGAACGTATCAAGGGTGAACTGAGACAAAGGCAAGCATGACGCAGAGTGATACCCCAGAGACTCCAGCCAAGAATTCTGCCCTCCACTGGGTCCTGGTAGGAATCGCCAGCATCGCGGCGATCCTCGTGATGCGCAGATTTGCCGGTGCCTATCTAGAGGACTTCAAGATCTGGGTACAGACCCTCGAAGCCTGGGGGCCCATCGTCTTCATCATTGGCTATGCCCTTGCCACGGTCGCCTTCGTTCCCGGCGTCGTACTCACATTGGCCGCCGGGGCGATCTTCGGCGTGATTTCGGGAACCGCCTGGGTACTGATCGGCGCGACTCTCGGTGCCTGCGGTGCCTTTCTCGTTGCCCGCTATTTTGCGCGCAAACCGATCGAAGCAAGGATTGCCGGAAACCCGAAGTTCGCAGCCATCGATCACGCGATTGCAAAGGAAGGGCTCAAGATCACGTTCCTGTTGAGGCTCTCTCCGGTATTCCCCTTCAACCTGCTGAACTACTCACTGGGACTCACGCGCGTGAGCTTCATGGACTACGCAATCGCCTCGATCGGCATGCTTCCCGGCACTCTGCTGTACGTATACCTGGGTTCATTGGCCGGACTCGCCGCGAGCGGCGGGGAAGAAAAGAGCCCACTCGAATGGGCGTTTCTTGCCTTCGGTCTGCTCATGACTGTAGCGGTCACGGTCCTGGTCACGCGTACGGCCAGACGAGCACTGGACGAGGCAACGGTGGAAACAGACTGACCACCACTCCCTTTGGCTTCCGCTTGTTGCGCGTCTTTGACCCGCAACAAGCCTCGGCAAGCGCTTTACCGGCCGTTTCAGGCATGGCGCGCACCTTGCACATCTCCTCTGCCGTACCCGAGCGAGGAGAGCGAATGATTTCACCGACCCCCAGACAGCAAGCAGGTTATCTGCGACGCCTCGTGCGCCGCGGTGAGCTCCAGATCGTGGACCCGAAGACGGGCCATCCCGTGCAGGCACTGATCGAAATCGACGGAGACACAGTCCGCTTGACGCCGGTCATACCGCGTCAGATCTCAGATCTCGACGAGATGCGATCTAGTTCGGGTTGGAATGCGTTGATGGAACGCTTGCGCGCAACTACGAGTTTTGAAGAGGCAGAAGAGATCATTTGCGCGGTGGAGTTCGAACACCGCAAGACGGCTCTGGTCGAAGGAATCCGCGGGTGATGTGCAACTCCCGCCACCAGATCGCACGACCCGCCACTCATATTCCGTAGAGGTTTCGCCGTACTTGCTTTTCCGCAGGTGCGTGCATTTCTGAATTGCTGCACTTGTAGGGAGATGGTCCAATGTTGCAGAAGAGATTTGTCTTTCAGCTGATGCTAGGTGCATTCTTGGCTCTTTGCGCGCAGCCAGCGATGGCTGTGACGACGGGGGCTCCGACGCTTCCCGCGGGTTACGGTTCCGATGACGGAACTCACCTATGGAGCCCCACGGGCACGAGCGTGATATCGCTTGAACTCTTCGACGAGGCGAGCTTCGCTCCTGGATCAGAATTCGGCTTCTTTTTCGGATCCTCTCCGAGCACGCTGATTCCCGTCTTCAGCTCTGCGACGCCGAGCGAGCAGGCGGAAATCGTTCTCTACCGAGGCATGGTGCAGAATGCAGCGGCTACGGTGCCGAGTTCATTCTTCGACCCGACGCCGTATCACCTCGGTGATCCGATCGGCTTCTACCTGAGAATCGACACGAGCAGCGGACCGCTCGTCCTGCACTCGGTACCGGGGCTCAATGCCGGCCTGGTGGATGCAGTGGCCACACACGCTTCAGGCGACGGCGAGAGCTACGTTCTGGTCTTCGAACACGAAGGAACGACCGTGGCCATGAACCTGGTGACTGGCGTGGTATCGCACACCGTGGGTGAAGTCGGCGGAGGCGAGAGCGGAGGCGGCGGACCCCGTCCTCAGGACGATTACGATTGCAATGAACTCGGCATATGCGGCGGCGGCGGCTCGAGCAACCCGGTTCCCGAGCCCGAAGCCTTGTTGGCCTTCCTGATCGGCCTGGCCATCGTAGTGACCGGCATCGACAGCACGCGGGTTCGCGCTCTGCTGGTCACGAAGCAGGACTAAACACTCTGGAGTCTCCCTGTCGCGGAGTCCATCGCATGGACTCCGCGACGGAGATTCTCATGGGGCCCCTGCCCCAGCCTTGACGTTACCCGCCCTCCCCGCTTCGCTCAGAGCCTCGCGCGCCAGCGCGACCCCGGATCCCATCTCGCGGCTTGCTGCTCGAGACTTCTCCTGGCCCAGACCACATCGCTACACGCCAAACCCGGCGACCGGCTGCTCGAATTCAAGGCCTGGCGCCGACACTCAGGCGTCCGGGAACGTGCGCTTCAACCAATCGATGATCAGGGCGTTGATCTCGTCGGGCTTCTCTTGCTGGGACCAGTGGCCACATCCCGGAATCAGGTGCTTCTCCAGATTGGGTACGTAAGCCTCCATGCCGTCTGCAAGTGAAGGCGGCAGCGCCAGGTCGTCTGCTGCCGATAGCATCAAACCGGGTGCTGTGACGAGTTGTTCGACTCCGGCCGTCAACTCCCAGTTGCGATCGAGGTTGCGATACCAGTTGATCCCTCCGGTAAACCCGCTGGCTTCGAACGCGCGTATGTACACATCCATATCTTCGCTCGAGAGCAAGGCTGTTCCTCGCATGGGTTCAGCCCGCACGATCTCGACCATGTTCCGGACCGGCGCCCCCGTGTCGAGCTCGGCCGGGTCGAGCTTGCGCATCAGAGCTTCAAACACCCGCGGCACATCCGACGCAAGCTCGACATCGGCCTCACCCGGCTTCTGGAAGTGCACAATGTAGAAGTTCCCGCCCAGGGTCTGGCGCATCAGCTCGATCGGGGCCGCTGGTCCGCGCGGCAGAAACGGAGTGTTCACACCGATCAAACCGGCGACGCGATCGGGATGCAAAAGAGGCAGTTGCCAGGTGACGATGCCTCCCCAGTCGTGCCCGCAGAACACCGCCTTTTCGATCTCGAGCGCATCGAGTAGACCGATCAGATCTCCGGTCAGG
Source organism: bacterium (assembly GCA_024226335.1). Lineage (NCBI taxonomy): Bacteria > bacterium. The sequence continues at coordinate 50,012 of JAAELY010000270.1, read as the reverse complement.
TGCACCAGATCGTAGTCCTCGATTCGCGGAGGCCGATCGGTAGCACCATAGCCGCGCTGATCAGGCGCGATCGCTCGGTAGCCGGCCCCCGCCAGCGCATCGACCTGGTGCCGCCAGGAGTAGGCCAGCTCCGGAAATCCGTGAGAAAACACCACGGGCAGGCCCTCGCCGCGCTCGTAGACTGCCATGCGGATTCCATTGCTCTGGATCATGCGGGCATCGGGAAAGGCGCTCATCGAATCTCCTTCCGTTTCGTCTGCATCGCCTTTTTCCAGTGGACTTCAAACCCGCTTCAGGGGTCAAGTCGATCGAAAAGTGCGCGCGTTGTTATGGAAACGGAGCGCCTATCCGGCCGCACGCCTGCCAGACTCGACGAAGATGCCAGACGCGTCAGGTTTTCGAACCCACCGGCCGCCGACCGGCGGCGAAATGTCCCGATGCCTCTCGTGTGTCCCTGACTGACCCGCAAGTCAGAGCCGTTTCACTAGCAGTTCACGATTAGAAACCGCGTGCCGATTGATCTTTTCAGGAGGAAAGCCTTGCTCGGCTGCACAAGACGAGTGCGTCCCGGCACCTGTTCGCAGGACAGCGGTGCACAGGTGCGTCCACGGTACGCCGGTAGCCGACATTTCCTGCACCTGGCCCTTGCGGTCCTGTCGCTCCTTTTCGCCGTCCTTCCCACTCGAAGTCTCGCGGAACCCGACAACACGCGCGAATACCGGCTGAAAGCAGCCTTCGTCTACAACTTCACGAAATTCATTCGCTGGCCGGAAACGGCCTCGGCAGGCTCAGATGAAAACGTGGTCCTCTGTGTCCTGGCCGAAGAGTCCATCGATCAGATCGTGCGCAGCACCGTCGAAGGAAAACCCGTTCGCGGCAACCCCGTCACAGTGCGAACCCTTGCCGCCGGCAGTACTGCGGAGACGTGCCACCTGGTATTCGTGAGCCAATCGCGTCGCAAGCATATCAAGACACTCGACCGACGGGCCAAGGAGAGTGGACTCCTGATCGTGAGCGAAGCGAAGGCGTTCGGACAGGGCCAGGCGATGATCAATCTGGTGGTCGAGGAGAACAAGGTCCGCTTCGAGATCAATATGGGCGCGACCGACGGTGCGGGACTGCGAATCAGCTCCAAGTTGTTGAAACTCGCCCTGATTGTGGGAGAGGCAGATGATGCCTCAGAGGCGCGCGTACATCCCGTAGAGCACGACTAGCGCAGCGGTCAACCCCAGGACCCCCGATCCGATCGAAGTCCAGCCAGCGTATCTGTGCCAGCGAACTCGTCGAGCGAAGTGCGGGGAATCGTCATCTGGCTGCTTCTCGGGATCCATGGCGGGAGCCGCGAGTTCCAGACGCGTGGCCAGATAGTACGCAACTCCCCCCGCAAGGAGCATTGCGGCCACACAGGTCTCGTGGAAACGCAGTGTGTAGATATGGATAGACGTCCAGAGTTCGAGTTGCTCGCGCCCGAGCAGGAGCGCCTTGAACAGGTATGAGACCAGAAATGCAATTACGAGGCTGCCGCCAGTGAGCATCCGACGGCGATGCAGGGCGACGTGTCGGCGACGGATGTCACGAACGCCAATCAATCCGAACCCGATGATCAGCGTCATGTTCAGGAAGGCCGCGGTCCAATAGATCGCTTTCGAGTACGCATCCACGATTTACAGATTCAGCCTTGCTCTAACTCGTGCATGGCGCGTTCATTTCCCTTTTGTCCCATCCATTGAACCAGCCAGGGCGCAGCGCGCTTCACGTAGTACATTACCCAGGACTCCGGGGAGACGGGTGCCACGGTTCGATTGCGCTGAACCGCCTTGAGGATGTTGCGCGCAACGCGCTCCGGGCCGTAACCGCGTTTGCGATAGGTATCGACCATACGCTCGCGCATCTCGGTCGAGTCCACCGCGCCGCGCAACCTCGAACTCCGTGTGATCGGTGTATCGATGATTCCGGGGCAGATCGCGGTCACGCCGATCCCCTCTCTTTTCAACTCCTGCTGAAGCGCTTCGCTCAAACCCAGAACCGCGTACTTCGTCGTCGAATACGCACACAGCATCTCACCCGATACATAACCGGCCATTGAAGAAACGTTGACGACGTGGCCACCCTGGGATCGTTCGATCATCTTCGGCGTGAAGAAGTGACAACCGTGGACCACGCCCATGAGGTTGATACTGACGATCCAGTTCCAGTCTTCGAGACGGGTATCGCGAAAGCTGGCGCCGAGACCCACTCCTGCGTTGTTCACGAGGATGTCGACCGCTTCGACCTGGGCATGCACGCCTTCGGCGAAGGCCCGCATCTCTTCGGATATCGAGACGTCGACCCTCTGCACGAAACAGTCGCGACCGATTGCTGCGATGGTCTCCTGTGTCTCTTTCAGGCCTGATTCGTCGAGATCGCAGATGAACAGATCCGCGCCCCTTCGCGCGAGTGCATAGGCGGTCTCACGGCCGATCCCACTGCCCGCGCCTGTGACCATGGCGGTCTTTCCATGCAGGTTTCTCACGTCCATCCGTTGCTCCTTCAGGGACGGCCGGCGTGGCCAACGGCTACCTGGGCGATCTCGATGCGCGCACTGCGCGCTTCCAGACATTCCTCGCGCTTCGTCGACTCCGAAGTCAGCATGAACAGAGTCCGACCGTCGGGCCCGCCCAGCATACAGGCGATCGCCATCTGCTGAACTTCGATCGAATCCGTGACCTCTCCCCCTTCGAGTACGCGCAGAAAACTCCGGCTCGTTGGAGAGGCGACCCAGATCGCGCCTTCCGCATCCAGGCAGATCCCGTCGGGAACTGCACCCTGTAACTGGGCCCATACGCGCCGATTGCTCAGCGATCCGTCGGATTCAATATCAAATGCACTGAGCCGGGCGGCAAAAGTCTCGGCGACGACCAGCGTGAGGCCGTCAGGTGTGATGACGACACCGTTGGGGAATACGAGATCATCCGCGACGACTCGTGCTCGACCATCGGTCTCCACGAGCACGAGTTCTGCGGGATCGGGCGAGCCGGTCTCGTGATCCGATCCGAAGTTTCCGATGTACGCGCGCCCCTGAGCATCGACTACCATGTCGTTGCAGTGGTAACTCGCGAGAGTGCTGATGTCCGCGACCTCAGAAAGTCCGCCGGAATCCAGTCGCATCAGGCGCCGATCCGTCATCGATACGACCAACAACCGACCATCGGGCAGCCAGCCGAGACCGGAAGGTTGCGCTGGAACCTCGACGATCGTTTCGGTGTTGCCATCGAGGTCGACAGATATCACCGCATCGGCGTGCATATCCGAGAAGAAAAGCTTCCCTTCGTGCCAGCGCGGACCTTCGGGAAAACACAGACCATCCAACAAGACTGACGTGATCATCCCCATATCCACCATGCTGAACAAGCACGCGGAACTCTGTCAAGCGAGGAGAGTGGCCACCAGCCGACCAACCGGTCCGTATCAGAGACAACTCTCTGAGCACACCTCATCTGTAACTGGGGGCGAACGGGCTTCGTATTGCCGATATGCCTGGTAGAGCAATACTACGGCCCTTCGTAATCGCTTCGTTCGCGTTCCTCTGGGCGGCAGGCGCCTGCTCGACCGTTTCGGGCGGCGAAAGCCCCAGCCTGAACGGCTTCACGCTGAAAAACTCATCCGTGCCTGTAGAACAGATCTTGAGCGGCGGGCCACCGCGCGATGGCATCCCTGCACTGAGCAATCCCCAGGTCCTGAGCGCTGCGACCGCACCCTGGAACGACGAAGAGATCGTGATCGGCGTGCTCCGAGGCAGCCAGGCCCGCGCGTATCCGCTCGCGATCCTGAACTGGCATGAACTCGTCAACGATACGTTGGGCGGAGAACCGATTCTGGTGAGCTATTGCCCGCTCTGTGGCACCGGAATGGTCTTCGATAGGCGCGTCCAGAAGCAGGTACGAACGTTCGGTGTATCGGGATTGCTCTACCAGTCGGATATGCTCCTCTACGACCGCGAGACGGAAAGCCTCTGGTCGCAGATCGAATCTCGCGCACTCACAGGACCCGCCCTCGGTCGACGCCTGAAACTTCTGCGCTCAGTACAGACATCCTGGGGAGCCTGGAAGAAGAGATATCCGAAGACGAGCGTTCTTTCGCTTCAGACAGGGCATGCGCGCGACTACGATCGTTCCCCCTACGGAAGCTACGCCACTTCGACGTCGCTCATCTTCCCGGCACCACTGGACCCACGCTACCACCCGAAGATGCCCACGCTGGGTGTCCGGCTGGTCGATGGTCTCGCACGAGCTTATCCAGCGAGCGAAGTTTCAAAAGGCGGGGGTGAGATCTCGGGGAATCTGAGCGGTCGCGAAATCGTGATCCGCTACGACCCCGATACTCAGACTTTCGACGTCGAAGCTCCGGACGATGTCGAGGTCATCGAAGCTTATTGGTTCGCGTGGAGCGCATTCCACCCGAACACATCCGTATTCACGGCCACCGAAGCAACGAACTCCAAACCGTGACTCCTTGGAATCACGGTTTGGCCGTTTCGTTTGCTGCGCGACAGACTCCAGCGAACCGCCTGGCTCTGGAGTTGGCCGTGCTCCTGGCCATCATGGCACTGGCGTGCTCGGCGGCTTCTCCGCCGTCTCCCGAATGCTATCGGCTGCGTGAATCGACAGTCGCGGTGACAATCGAGGAAATTCCGGCCGACCTGCGAGAGCGCTATCCGGAGTTTTTCGCCGTCGTTATGGACCCTTCGAATTTCAGCGATCCGGACCTCCTCACGCTGCGTGACGACCTGGAGCGGGAACCGATTTCCCGGACAAACTACGACTCCCTCAATTCGATAGCTCTGGCCTATTTCGCCGTGAATCTACGCGCCGAGACAGAGCGAGGCGGAGAGAACTACCTGAGGAATTCTTTCCGGGCCGCCAAGCTGATCGCCGTCCCCTGGCGAGCCTACGGAACGACACCGAATCCATCCCTGCGCAGTGCCATCCTGGACTTTTTCGAGGACATTGCCTCCGGCGCCAAGAGGCAGAGCAGGCGCACTGCGGCGCGCGTGGGACGTATCGTCTCCTCTCTCGAAAAAGAGGAAGAGGATCCGGAGCGGCGCGCGCGTATCGCGGACCTGGCCCGGCGGCTTTCCGCGCAACGACCCGGAACTCCCTGACTCCCGCCTCTAGATTGCGCGGCAGGCGGTAGTGGCTCTCGAACACGCAACTCGGTGCGTTTGAAATCACAGAACCCCCCTCTTTGGGCCGATAGATGAGATCAAGGGAGGATCTTCGCCATCGAAGAGCCGTTTGAAGAAATTGAGGACCCGCCCGAGCGGCGCTCGATCCTCAGTATCCTGAAGCCGGTCGCGGATCAGGATCTGGCCACTCTTCCCGAGGTCGTCCTCCGGGGAGCGCGGATGGCGTGCGCGTGGGCGCTGGTCCTGCTTCCCCTGGTTGCCGTTCTCCGCGTGTTGCAAGGTGGAGACGACCTGCTTCACACGACGATCTACAGCAGCATCACGATCGCATCCATCGGAGCGCTGTTCGCGTTCTCACATCTTCGGATCATCGGTCAAAATCCCCAGGGATTGCTCTGGGCTATCTCGACCATCATCTCTTTGTACCTGTTCATGGCCGGCTGGCAGTCCTATTCGGGCCGCAGCCCGCTACCGACCTTCGGGCTGGCGGTTCCGCTGATCGTCGCCGCACTCGCACCGTGGCGTCCGCAGATGTCGGTGCTTCTGGGAATCTGGGTCGGGGCGCTGTACGCCTATTCGGTGCAATTCACGACCGGCATCGAAGAGATCGGCGCGGCGGGCGGGATGGGCATCTGCATGGTCTTTGGGGGCATCGGCGCGCTGGCCTGCCAGTCACAACGCCACGCCTGGGCGGAGTTGTACAACGCGCAGTTCGCTGCGGAATCAGCGCGCAGCAGAGCCGAAGATGCGCGAGACGCGACCGAATACGCCCTTACCGCATCGGAGGCCGCGCGCCGCAGTGCCGAGGACGCGGCAGTCTCGAAATCCGAGTTCCTCGCGATCATGAGTCACGAGATTCGCACACCCCTGACCGCCATTTTGGGATTCACCGACGAGCTCCTGGAGGAACAGGCCGCCGCCGGTGCAGAATATCCGGATCCGGCGCTGGTCACGATCAAGCGCAATGGCGAGCACCTTCTGACGATCATCAACGACATTCTGGATCTGTCGAAGATCGAAGCTGGGAAGCTTCCGCTCGAACGCATCCCCTGCTCACCGGCTGCTCTCGTGCAGGACGTGATTCAGTTGCTGCGCCCGCGCGCCATCGAGAAACAGCTTCGCCTGGAAGGCAAATTCCGCGGAGCCGTTCCGGTGACGATTCACACCGATCCAACACGGCTTAGGCAGGTACTGCTCAATCTTGCCGGTAACGCGATCAAGTTCACGGAATTCGGCTGGGTCACCATCCGGGTCGGACTGGTCGACCCAGCGGGCTTTCGCAACCCGGTGATCGCTTTCGAGGTGCTGGACACGGGCATCGGCCTCAACGATGAACAGCAGGACAAGATCTTCGACGCGTTCACGCAGGCCGACAACTCCATGACACGCCGGTTCGGCGGCACGGGACTGGGCCTGGCGATTTCGAAGAAGCTCGCGCAGATGCTTGGCGGCGACATCACCGTGGAAAGTGCACCCAAAAGCGGAAGCGTGTTTCGCGTGACGGTCTCGACCGGTTCGCTCGAAGGGATCGAGATCATCGAGGCCGACGACGAGACGGAGATCATCGCAGCCCCCAAGGAAGAGCTGAAGGTCCAGGTCCCCGTGCAGAACATCGAAGGCAGAGTTCTGCTTGCTGAAGACGGACCGGACAATCAGAAACTCATCTCACTGGTCCTGAAGAAGGCCGGACTCTCTGTGACCGTAGCCGAGAACGGCCTGGTCGCCTACGAGAAAGCGGCGGCAGCTCTGGATGCGGGAGATCCCTTCGACGTGATCCTGATGGACATGCAGATGCCCGAGATGGACGGCTATGACGCCACGAGAGCCCTGCGACGCGACGGCTACCAGGGACCGATCATTGCCCTGACCGCGCAGACCATGACCGGCGATCGCGAGAAGTGCCTCGGAATCGGTTGCGACGAGTACACGACGAAGCCGATCATCAGGGATGAACTACTGCGACTGGTTGCGGAATTCATCGCGAAGGGCCAGTCGGAAGGTTCCTAGCCGGCCTGCAGTCGCCACTGGATTTCCGGTCTGCATCCAGAAGTGTTCCGCTTGTGCGCGGACCCGTTCTCCGTCTACTCTTTGGGAATGAAGCTTCAAATCACCCATCCGGAGCTTTTCGGCGTCACGGCCGATAGCATCACCCTGTATTTCGACGTGGAAGACGAATCGGGTCTCGTGGACGCAACGGCCCGGATTCTACTCAACGGCGAAACCCGCGCGACCTGCGAGGGCCACGCAGGTACGCGTCACGTTCGCATCGAAGGACTTACCCCTGACACCGAGTACAGTATCGGTATCGAAGTTCAGGGTGCCGAGATGCCGGAGCCGGACAACTACTTCTCGCCGCTGGCTCGCACCCTGCCCGGCACCAGTGCAAAGCGCGTCGCCACTTTTGCAACGATCAACGACCTGCACTTCGGCGAGCCGAAATTTGGTGGCACCCTGCTGGATGACGGAAACTACGGTGATGATGCACCGGGTTTCCCCTCAGTTCAGGCGGATGGTGCGGCAATTCCCTACTGGCAGCTGATGAATGAAGACGTCGTATCCGAAATCAATCGCGCGGATGTCGACATGATCTTCATCAAGGGCGATATCGCCGATCGCGGACGGACGGAGCAGTTCGAGAACGCCGCGAGGACCTTCGCGGGCTTCGAAAAGCCGCATCACGCCTTCCTGGGAAACCACGACCATTACGCGCTAGAAGTCGACCAGGAGGTCGACGGCTACGCACTCCTGAATCAACCGCGCGCGCCGAGAGCCGTCGACCTCGCGGGCTGGCGCATGATCTTGCTCGATACGGTCGAACCGGGGGAACACCACGGAGTTTTTCCGGAGGAACGGATCAAGTGGCTGGAGCGACAGCTCGAGGAATCCCGAGATCTCCACACCCCGACGCTATTGCTCATGCACCATCAGCCGGTCCCACCGGAGCACGTCGATAGTTATCCCAATTCGATCGGAATCACTCCCGAACACTCTCTGCGCTTTTTCGATCTGCTCTCGCGCAACCCACAGGTACATGGTGTGCTGATCGGGCATACCCATCGAAATCGCGTTCGTGTGGATTCCCGTTCGGGACCCGTACCCCTCATCGAAGTGCATTGCGTCAAGGACTACCCGGGCGGCTTCGCTCACTACTCCCTGTACGACGACGGGCATTTCCGGCAGGAAGCCCGCAGAACATCCACCCGGCGTGCGCTCGCACACTCGCGTCACTGTAGGGGATTCTTCAACGGTGGATATCGGATGTTTTCGCTGGGTTCGCTGAGAGACCGCAGCTTTGCCGTCTACCCGAGTGCCTGAGGCTCCGGATGGAAGAGCCACCGGAGGGCGCCTCTCGTAGCGGTTTTCACAAGCGGATGCTGCGCGCCGCCATGCTCGAGGTCGAAGTCTACGAAGAGGTCGAAGCCGATTCGAGCGCGACGCTGCAAGCGACTGGCGCGGTCGTGCTCTCATCGACGGCCGCAGGAATCGGAGCCCTTCCCAGCGGTGGAACGGAGGCCCTGATCGGAATGACGGTCGTATCGCTGATTGGCTGGTACTTCTGGGTGCTGCTGACGTATCTGATAGGTACGAAACTACTGCCCGAGCCTCAAACCCGGAGCAGCGTCGGTGAAGTCCTGCGCACGATCGGTTTTTCGAGCGCTCCCGGAATCATCCGCGCTGGAGCCATCCTGCCGATCCCGGGTTTGCAGACAGCGTTACTCGCTGTGGCTCACATCTGGATGCTGGCTGCAATGGTGGTCGCCGTGCGCCAGGCACTCGACTACACGGGCCGGTTTCGGGCGATCGGAGTATGCCTGATCGGCGGCGTACTCAGCCTGGCTCTGGCCGCACTGGCAATGACGCTAGTTTTCACGTAGACCTGAACAGACAACACGACGAGTTGACACTCGCCCGACCGGAGCCCGAACCTGTAGCCATGTCTCTGATGTTTTCAAGTCGTGCCCGCCAGGTCGAACCCTTCCTCGCAATGGAAGTGATGGAACGCGCCCTGGTGCTCGAACGCAGCGGTGTGAACATCATCCATCTGGAGGTAGGCGAGCCCGAGTTTCCACCACCGCAGGCGGCAGTCGACGCGTGTCGGGCGGACATGAACGAGAACCAACCCCGCTACACAGATAGTCGCGGCCTGCTCGAGTTGAGAGAGGCGATTGCCGCGGATCAGGAACGCCGCCACGGTAGCGTCGTCGACCCCGATTGCGTGATCGTCACCAACGGAACCTCGCCCGCCATGGTACTGGTCTTCTCGCTGTTGGTAGAACACGGCGATGAGGTCGTCCTGGGAACTCCGCATTACGCTTGCTACCCGGATTTGATCCGACTCGCTGGTGGCAAGCCGATTCTGGTCCGGACCTCTCCGGGTGACGGATATCGCCTGGATCCAGACGCCGTTCGACAGGCCATCACGCCCCGCACACGCGCGATCCTGATCAACTCACCTGCAAACCCGACAGGTGCCGTACAGGATCGCGAAACACTCGAGGCGATTGCCGCGCTGGGTGTCCCGATCGTCAGCGACGAGATCTATGACGGACTGGTGTACGACGGAACCGAGGTCTGTTCGGGGCTTTCACTCGACGCGGATGTATTCGTGCTCGACGGCTTCTCCAAACGCTACGCGATGACCGGTTTTCGGCTCGGCTACTTGATCGCTCCGATCGAAGCCATGCGACCCCTCCAGAGCCTGGCGCAGAACCTGTTCATCTCCGCAACGAGCTTCGTCCAGAGGGCTGGAATCGCCGCCCTGAAACACGGCGCCGCCACGACACGAGATATCCGTACGGCCTACGAGACCCGACGCAGACTCCTGCTCGACGGTGTGCGCGCGCTGGGCTTTGAAGTTTCCTGCGCTCCGCGGGGCGCGTTCTACGTGTTCGCGAATGCAACGCGCTTCGATGCGGATTCCCGCCACTTTGCCTTCGAGATCCTCGAGAAAGCCCATGTCGCCTTGACGCCCGGGATCGACTTCGGGAAGGCCGGAGAGGGGTATATCCGGTTCTCCGTCACGCGCAGCGAAGAGGAGATCAGGGAAGCGCTCCGACGCCTCGGGAAAATGCTCTCAGGTCGCTAGGTAGCGGCGATAGATGAGTGCGATTTCGGCAAGTGCGCGAAAAAAGTCGACGCTTCTCACCTTCGAACCGGCGACATCCCGCCAGCATTTCAACGGGTGCTCGCAGATTATCTGGGCTGGTTGCGGCTTATCCGTATTGCGTCGACTACGAATGAGCCGCGCGAGAATCTCCACGTCGAAGACCCAGTTCGTGGAGAAGGGCTCTTCAAAGAGTGCCTTCATATCATCGGAGGCTCTGAACAACTTGGCTCCGCATTGCGTATCGTAGATGCGGAGGTCCAGCACATTGGAAACCACGGTCGCAAAAACTCGCCCCAGGTAGTGACGAATGGCGCGGCGGTGAATCTGACGTCCGAGCAGAGCCACGCGTGCACCGAAGATGACTTCACGCCCAGCCTCCTCGTCCAGCAGGTGCACGAAGTCCGGAAACTCCTCGAGTGGCGTTGCGAGATCCGCATCCCAGTAACCCACGTACTGAGGAGAGTCCGCAAACGCGGCGAGCATGCCCCGACGCACGGCTTCGGCTTTTCCGCGGTTGGGTTGCAGATCCAAGACGCCCAGGTGCGCCGGATCGGAAGCTTCGAGCTTGTGCAGGACCTCCAGCGTGGTGTCCGTGCTTCCGTCGTTGACGAACAGGATGCGGGTCGCCGGGTCTTCGACGACATAGCGCTGAAACGCCTCGGGTTGGAGGCGGCTCGCTTCGTTGTAGCACGGAACGACGAGAATCGACTTGGGCATCTCGGATCTCGATTCTAGGAGAGAAAGCAGAGCCAATCCAGCAGAACGAGGGACTCAGAACGATTTGCGAGAAGCCTCGGAGACCTCCTGGGTCTCCAATTTCGGGGCCAGGTCGACGGGAACTTCAGGCTCCAGCGAGGACAGCGAGTTGTTGGACATTTCATCTATCGCGGGCTCGGCGGGTTCGATGCTGGCTCCTGTGTGCTGCTCCCCTATCCAGAGCACGGATCCGAGAACGAACGCAACCGCTCCCAGCGCAGCCGCGCGCGAGAGCACTCCGGGCGGCCGCTGTTGGTACGGCCGGATCTCGGTTTGATCTGGAGACCTCTCGATCAGTCCCGCTTCGGATAACCACTCCGCGATCTCCGACGCAACGTCGGCGGGTGAACGACAGCCGAGATTCCGTTCGAGCAGACGACGCAAGACTCTGGCCGTCTCGAAGCGCTGGCAGGCGCGTGCGTGCAGACAGGTACCCACTATGCGAGACAAGTAGCGCGGAGTGCGGCGGGCGATTTTTCGCAGGGGTTCGTAGTGCTCGCGTTCGACTCGGCTCAGCAAGGCTTCGGTATCGGCGTCACTCGACCCGGCATACGGAAGGTTGCCGGACAACATCTCGTAGAGAACCACAGCCAGCGAGAACAGATCTCCCCGCTCGTCCACACGCTCACCGCGCATCTGCTCTGGGGACATATAGGCAGGTGTGCCGATTGCGATACCGGGTTTCGTGAGCGCCGACCCGGATCGCTCCAGCGCGATTCCGAAGTCTGCGATCTTCACTTCACCGTTACGGCCAAGGAGGATGTTCGCAGGCTTTAGATCCCGGTGCACCGTACCGTGAAAGTGAATTGCTTCGAGGCCTCGAGCGACCTCGAGTGTGATCAGCGCGGCGATGCGGGCGGGGATGTGAGGCACCCGTTCCAGCGCAGTCCGCAGATCGAGCCCTTCCACGTATTCCTGGGCGATATAGGTGTGACCGCGCCAGGAAAAGCGGTCGTAGACGGCCACTACGTTGGGATGGTGCAGAGCCGCTGCCGTTCGAGCCTCGCGTTCGAAACGCTCGTTGATCTCAGCGGAGTCCGCGAGATCCCGATGCAGCTTCTTCAACACCGCCGGCCGACCGAGACTCACCTGTCGGCCGAGCAAGACAATCCCCATTCCGCCCTGCCCCAGCTCCGACTCGACCTCGAAGCCACCTATCTTTTTTGGACCGCTTTCTTTCATGAGATCACCCGCTAAGGAGCGGCAACCTACTCTTCGAAGTAGCGGATGGTGCGCGTCTGTGGCTCTCGTTCGTCGATCAGAATCAGGAATGTGTAGCCACCGGCCTCGATCCGATCGCCGTGCTTCAGATCGGCCAGCTTTACCTCGGCTCCGTTGACGTGCACGCCGTTGGTGCTGTCGAGGTCGCGAACCCGTACGAGGTCGGCAGCAACTTCCAGAGCCATATGGATCTGCGAAAGCGTATCGTCTTCGAATCTCAGATCAGCATCGATCCCGCGACCCAGCGTTACGCGCTCGTTCTCGATCTCGAACTCCGATCCTTCCGCTCCGCCCTGCACGACCACTAGAGTGACGCGATACAGCGAAAGGAAACCATCGGTTCCCCGTTGCGAACTGAGTATCTCTCGGGTCTTTCCGTCTTTCATATTCCCATCCGTCATTGAAGAGCCATCAGCTGACAGATGGGTCATCGGCGACCGATGGGACACACTTGAGTCAGTTGCGACACTCGGGAATGCGCAACCGAGATGCTCAACCCTCAGACGTGCGTCGGGAAACCGGCTTCTTGCAGGGTTTCGATGATCTTGGCCAGATGGTCGTCTCCGCGCGTCTCCAGCACGAACAACACCTCTGCACGACTCAGCGGCGCTGTAGTAAATGCGCGCTGGTGATGCACCTCGACCACATTGCCGTCGGCCTCTCCGATGATACGCGAGATCTCGGCCAACACTCCGGGAACGTCGCGTAACTCGACCTTGATGCGCGCCAGGCGCGAGGAACGCACCAGACCGCGCTGAATGATCGAAGAGAGAACGAGCGGATCGATGTTGCCACCGGAGAGAATCAAGCCGACCCGTCTTCCGGCAAACTGGTCTGGATGCCTCAACAGCGCCGCAAGCCCGGCCGCTCCGGCACCTTCGACCACGGTCTTCTCGATCTCGAGCAACAGGCGGACGGATTCTTCGATCTGTTCGTCGTTTACCAGGAGTATGTCGCGAACGTGCTCGCGCACGATCGGTACGGTCAACTTCCCCGGCTGCGCCACAGCGATGCCCTCGGCGATCGTCGCACCGCCGCAATCGACCGGCTCGTTTCGCATCACTTGCCGCATCGAGGCATAGGAGTCGACCTGCGCCCCGACCACGTCGATATCGCTGCGAATTCCGTGTGCGGCTATCGCGTTGCCCGAAATCAGCCCACCGCCCCCGATCGGAATCAGCAGTGTGTCGATCTCGGGTTGATCTTCGAGCATCTCGAGTGCGATCGTTCCCTGGCCGGCGATCACCCGTTCATCGTCGTAGGGATGGATCAGCACCAATCCACGAGTCCGCGCGAGTTCGTGCGCGTGAGCGCGCGCTTGCTCCAGATCATCCCCGACCAGCAGCACTTCGGCGCCGAGCACGCGAGTGTGCTCCACCTTCACGTTGGGAGTGAATCTCGGCATGACGATCGTCGCGTGAATTCCGAGCCGCTTCGCGTGATAGGCCACACCCTGTGCGTGATTGCCTGCGGACAGCGCAATCACACCTGATTCGCGCTCCGATGGGAGCAATGAATCCAGCTTGACCAGCGCGCCACGCTCCTTGAATGCGCCGGTGAACTGCAGGTTCTCGAATTTGAGAAACACCTGGGCACCGGAAATCCGAGACAGAGTGCGCGAGAGCTTGGTCGGCGTGCGCTCGACGTGATCGCGAACCACGTCGGCGGCGTTGCTCACGTCTTTGAAGGTCACCGCCACACTCGAGCCCCCGCTTGAATCTCTGCTGAAGCGTAATCCATAATCTCCGCAATCGCTGATCGAAGGAGCCCCCATGAAATACGGTGTCACGATATTTCCGACCGACTACTCGATCTCCCCCGCCGATCTGGCGGTTTCCGCCGAGGAACGAGGCTTTGAATCCCTCTGGTTCGCCGAGCACTCCCATATCCCGGCGTCTCGCAAGTCTCCCTGGCCCGGAGGCAGCGAACTACCCAAGATGTACTACGACACCCTCGATCCGTTCGTTGCACTGGCATCTGCGGCCTCAGTGACCAGCCGGATCAAACTGGCGACCGGCATCTGCCTGGTGGTCCAGCGGGACCCGATCCACACCGCAAAGGAAGTCGCTTCGCTGGATCACGTGTCGAAGGGGCGGGTGCTATTTGGCGTGGGCGCCGGCTGGAATGCCGAAGAAATGGAAGACCACGGCACGGATTTCAAACGCCGCTTCAAGCTGATTCGCGAACGTATCGAAGCCATGCAGGCCATCTGGTCACAAGACCAGGCCGAGTACCACGGTGAGTTCGTGAATTTCGACGCCATGTTCGCCTGGCCCAAGCCGGTTCAACAACCCCATCCACCGATCCACGTCGGCGGAGGCTTTCCGGGCGCCGCCAAACGAGCGATCCGCTTCGGCAACGGCTGGATGCCGATCTACGGGCGCGACGACATTAAGGAATACCTGCCGGAGTTCCGCAAGATGGCCGAAGAAGCCGGACGAGATCCCGAGAAACTCGAGGTCTCGGTATTCGCCTGTCCGGCCACACCCGAGGTGCTGGAGAAATTCCGCGATGCGGGCATCACGCGCTGCGTATTTGGACTGCCACCGGTGGATCGAGAAAAGGTCGTGGCAATCCTCGATCAGTACGCGGAGGTCAAGAACCGGATCGGTTGAGCCTGCGCGGATCTGACCTTCCGTTTGGAAAGTGAATCTTCGAACGGGCTAGTCTTTCGCGAGCTGGTCGAGCATCCAGTTGTGGAGCTGCCAGAGCTGGGCTTCCGAGTGTGACCTACGTCCGGCCGGGGCCGAGCGCGCCTGTGCACCGGCCAGATCGCGAAGCTCTCGAGAGGGTCGTCGTATCGCGTCCGATGGACTCGGCTCGTACGATCCTGGCAATCAGCCGCGCATTCGGTCTCGAACGACTTACCCACCCGAGAACCAAGCCCGAGGATCTACGGCGCAGGCTGGCTCCGTTGTTCAGTGGTCTGTTCGGAGGCGAGGACAATCGCATGGCAGAGGGAGAAGATCGCTAATCCCTGTGGTATCGCACTTCCCTGCTAGACGTGAGACAGCGCGACAGCCTTGAGGCGTTCGAACTCCAGATCCGTGATCGAACCGCTGTCGCGCATACGCTCGAGTCGAGCCAGGGCACGGGCAATCCCGCGCAGACGAGGACGGCGTTCGGTGTCTTCGCGCTCGCGCTCGCGGACCTGTTCCGTCACGCGACTCCCTTCGGCGACGAATTCGTCGTACATGCCGCGCACCTCCTCGACGCGAACACTCGAGATCTCGCGACCGGACTCGAAGATCGTGCGAAATGAGTGGCCCACGGCGTAGGTGGTCGCGCCGGAGAGCGCCACCTGGGTGAGCGTACCCGCCAGCCAGCCCGCACCGGGCAGGAGCTTGACCAGACTAGCCCCCAGCCGTGGCAGCGAGGCGCCCACCAGGGAAGTGATCAAGGTCCGACCGGCGGTGATGTCGTGCTCGACATCGTAGATCTGAGACAGGTCCCGCACGAGATTGAGTTGAATGGCGCTGACCGCTGCGATATCGAGCAATGGCAATGGGATCGCCGCTCCGCCAATCGCGTACAGGACGTGATCGCTGATGGTGGCTTCGGCTTGCAGAGTTCGATCCATGGCTACCTCCTGGAGATCCGCTTCATGGAGCAACTCCCATGCCAGCGATTCGGGGGCGCGGGGGAGGTTTTGAGACCCGGGTGCAGGACTCAGGCGACAGCCTGTGTCGTCCGGTTGCTGCGCTCGGGGGAACTGGCCGTGGGACTGGAGCCCGGAGCGAGCCATGGCTGGAAGCCGAGTTCGTTCAGCGCAGCTCGGGAGCGACGGCGACCTCGGCATCTGTCCGGAGTTCGTCGAGGTACTCCCGGAGAGCTCGGTCTCCTGTGCGACGCCGCCACTCCGACTGAACCGGGACTTCGATTTCGCTCAGCTCGGGCGTGTAATCGGGCTCCGACGCCAGGCGCCAGAGAACGTGATACCCCATCCCCGAGCGCACGGGATCGCTGAACTCACCATCGGCCAGCGCGAGAGCCGTGCGCAACGCGGTCGGGCCGACGTACTCGCGCAACTTGGTCGCCGGCAGGAGCGCATCCGGCAGAATCGAGACCTCTGCACTGCCCAGCTCCGTGCGCACGCTCGAGAAATCATCGCCAGCTCGCAATCGTTTCGCGGCTTGACTTGCGCGCGCCGCCACTTCGTCTTGCGCTGCGGGATCCGGGACGCGGAAGAACACCTGGCGAACGCGAATGCGTCCGGGTTGGGTGAAGAAATCCATATTTTCCCGGTAGAACTCCGTCAGTTCGCGTTTGCTGGGTTCGCGATCTTCGGCGTCGCCGGTAACGGCCGCGATCACCGCGGAGACGAGATTGGCGCGCACTTTCCGATCGGCCTGGAGAAAGCCCAGTCCCACGCCGCGTTGGACCAGCAGTTCTTCTTCGATCATGCGATCCAGTACGCGTCGACGGGTCTGCTCGTCCGCCCGGCGTCGGGTGTCGCTTTCGAGTCCCGCGACCAGACGCTCGAAATCCGCGCGACGGATGGGTACGGAATTCACGTGGGCCACGTCCTGTTCTGGCAGGACGATCGCATCGCCCCGGTTTTCAATCAGACTGGCCGAAGCGACCACCAGACCGAGCACCGCGCCCAGGCCCAGGAGCCAGATGGAAACTCGATCTCCGCTCGGTGGATTGTCACTCATATGAGGTCGGGAACTCCGTGCGCATTCGCGAAGGGCGAATGATCTTGCCGGGCTTCGGTCTCGAGATCAAATGCGCGAACCGCTTCGCACAAACGCCTGGCGTAGATCGGAGTAGAGTTCCCGATAACGCAGGTAGCCTTCGGCGTAGAGCGCCTGTTGTCCGGGTTCGGGATCCACGCTGCGTTCGAGCGGCGGCGAGCCGCAGACCTGCAGCGGATCCTCTCTCGTGACGGCGAGCCGGGCCAGGCGCGCGGCTCCAAACGCAGGGCCTACCTCGGCATCGCGCGGGTAATCGAGTGTGCGCCCCAAAACGCTGGCCAACATCTGGCCCCAGTAGGCACTACGCGCCCCGCCCCCGATCACGGCCACGGAGTCGATTCTGGCCCCCGCCTCCAGTAGAACGCGTTGGCCGTCTGCAAGCGCAAAGGCCACGCCCTCGAGCACGGCCCGCCCGAGCCTTGCACGCGTGGTCGACGCATCCAGGCCGAAAAACACGCCGCGGGCGTGCGGATCATTATGCGGGGTGCGTTCACCGGTCAGATAGGGCAGAAAGATCTCCGTTCCCGCTCCGCCGGGTTCGGCTTCGATCTCGGCCAGCATGGCCGCTTCGTCGGCGGCGCCGGTGAGTTCGCACACCCAGCTCAGACAACTCGCGGCGCTGAGAATCACCGACATCTGATGCCAGGTCTGCGGAACGCAGTGGCAGAATGTGTGCACTGCGCCATCGGGATTCGGAGCGTAGCGTTCGTTCGAAACGAAGTACACGCCCGAGGTTCCCAGGGAGAGCAGAGCAGATCCGGGGCGCACGACACCGACCCCGGCCGCACCACCGGCCTGGTCTCCGGCACCGGCTGCGATCGGCACGTCGTGCGGGATGCCCCATTCATCCGCCAGGCCGTCGGACAGCACGCCGGTTGGCTGGCTGCCTTCGAAGAGTTCGGGCATCGCCGTGCAAGAAAGCCCGGTCGCGCTGATCATCTCGTCTGACCAGGAACGACGGCCGACGTCGAGCCAGAGCGTACCCGCAGCGTCGGATAAGTCGGTCGCGCGATCACCGGACAAGCGAAGGCGCAGATAGTCCTTCGGCAGTAGCACGCACGCGACGCTCGCGAACACCTCCGGTTCGTGACGTGCAAGCCACAGGAGTTTCGGTGCCGTAAATCCCGGCATCGCCAGATTTCCGGTGAGCTTGCGGCTATCGGGCACGCGGCGTTCGAGTTCCACGCATTGCTCGGCCGAGCGTCCGTCGTTCCAGAGGATTGCAGGTCGCAGCACACGATCGGCCGCATCCAGTAGAGTCGCGCCGTGCATCTGTCCCGCCAGACCGATGCCCCGCAGTCCCGTCAGTTCGGTGCTCCGCGTCTGCGCGATTCGTCCGATCGCGGTCGCTGTTGCCTCCCACCAGGAATCGGGATCCTGTTCCGACCAAAGAGGGTGCGGGCGTTGCACTTCGAGCGAAGCGCTCTCCTGCGCCAGGATGCTCTGCCGCTCGTCGACGAGTACGACCTTGACCGCAGAAGTTCCGAGATCGATGCCCAGGTACATAAACTCGACTATTGCACTTCGACGCGCGTCGGTTGCAGATCGGCCGATCGGACCGCCTGGACCTTTCCCTCGATCTCGAGGTCCCCTTCGAGACGGATGTCCTGTGAGGATGCGCCCAGCATGAAGTGAAACTGCCCGGGTTCGATGATTCTCTGCATCTGCGCGTCGAGAAAGGCGAGCTGGTTCAGATCGAGTTCAAAACGAACCCGGCGCACCTGCCCTGCGTCGAGTGCGATGCGCGCGAAGCCGACCAGTTGCTTGACCGGACGGGTGATGCTCGCGACCACGTCATTTACGTAGAGCTGAACGACCTCCTCTCCGTCATGCGGTCCGATGTTTCGCACGTCGGCCGAGATCGAAACGCATCCGGGGGCCGTCGTTCGCGTCGGGCTGATCTCGAGATTCGCGTATTCGAAAGTGCTGTAGCTGAGTCCAAATCCGAACGGGAAAAGGGGCTCGTTCGACAAATCGTTGTAATGACCGCGAATCTGGCTGCGCCCGCCGGAAGGTTTGTGGTTGTAGAACACGGGCACCTGCCCTACGGAACGAGGCAACGAAACGGGCAGACGACCGGCTGGATTCACGTCGCCGAACAGGATATCGGCCACCGCCGCGCCGCCCTCCTCTCCGGGGAGCCAGGCTTCGAGGATTGCGGCCGCATCTTGCGCAATCTGCGCGAGGGCGAGAGGTCGACCGTTGATCAGAACCACGACGGTCGGCGTTCCCGTCGCAATCACGGCTGCGACCAACTGCTCCTGCACCCCCGGCAGACCGAGATCGGCGCGATCGTTGAATTCGCCGCTGGTCGAGTTTTCGGTAAGTCCGGACCGGCCGCCTACGACGACGACCGCCACACGTGCGCTGCGCGCCGCTTCGACCGCAGCGGCAAAGCCCTCAGTATCGTCGCCGGTCGTCGCACAACCGGCAGCCACGCGAACATCGGTCGAGTCACCGACCACCGACAAGATGCCCTGAAGCACCGAGACGATCTCCACGAAGTACGGCCCCGCCTTCAACGAACTGCTCTCGCTGACCGGTGCGAGTGCGTCCGGTGCTTGCTCACCCTCGTACAGGATTTCGAGATGCGCGGGATAGCTGTAGTCTCCCAGTAGCAGGCGCCCACTATCAGAACTCGGCCCGATCACCGCGATCGATGTGATGTCGCGATCGAGCGGAAGCACCTGCGCTTCGTTCTTCAACAACACGATGGATTTCTGCGCGATGCGCCGCGCAAGCCCTCGTTGCGCGGGTGTGTCGAAAACCGCGGCCGCCCGCTCGGCATCGACGAAGGGCTGCTCGAACAAGCCGACGGAGAACTTCATGCGCAGAAGCCGAGCCACCGCACGATCGACCCATTCGACCGGAACAACGCCGCTTTCGACCATCTGCCCCAAGGGTTCCCCGTAACACTCGAGTTTGGGCAACTCCACGTCGATGCCCGCTTCGAGCGCGATGCGCGCCGCCTCTCCCGGGGTCGCGGCTATCTTGTGGTAGGTCAGGAGAGTGAGCACCGTGAAGTAGTCCGCGACGACGACGCCCTCGAATCCCAGTTCTTTGCGCAGTAGATCGTCGAGAACACGAGGGGACGCACCACAGGGCACGCCGTCGATCTCGCCGTAGGAGTTCATCATCGAAGCCAGGCCCGCCTCGCGAATCGCCGCCTCGAACGGCACTGCGTAGATCTCACGCAACTCACGCTCTCCGATGTGTGCGGGAGCCCAGTTCATTCCGCCTTCCCCGGCGCCGTAGCCGAGGAAGTGCTTGCCCGTCGCCACGACACCCTGAGTCAGGTCGTCGGTCTGCAGTCCGCGCACGTAGGCGACACCCATTCGGCCCACCAGATAGGGATCTTCTCCGAAGGTCTCTTCCGTTCGCCCCCAGCGCGGGTCACGTGCTACATCGAGCACGGGCGCGAGCGTGTGCAGCGCACCGACGGCCCGCATCTGTTCGCGGATCACGCCGCACATCGCCTCGACCAGTTCGGGTTCCCAGGTGCTGGCGAGCCCGATGGCCTGTGGAAACTGAGTCGCATCACGAGAGAGGAATCCCGCACACGATTCTTCGTGAACGACGGCGGGAATCCCCAGTCGGGATTCCTCGACCAGAAACTTCTGGATCCGGTTCATCAACTCCGCGGCCTGCTCTGGTTGCAGACCGGTATTGCCCGAAAGCCGTGTAACGTGACCGATCCCGTGCGCGAGATGCTCGCGCGCCTGCTCCTCGGAGAAGCCCTGATCGTCGACCAGATTGGTCGACCACACACAACCGATCTGCGCGAGCTTCTCCGACAGAGTCATGCGGGCGAGCAGATCCTCGACGCGTTCTTCGATCGGCAGATCGGCTCGCCTATAGGGCTCCGGATCCATCAATCGCGGGTCCGGGCCGTGGCCTTGATCTCCACGACGGCACCAAATGCCAGCTCACTCACCCCGACCGCGGTCCAGGCGGGATAGGGCTCCTTGATGAAGGCGTCCTTCACCTTCATGAAGCTGGCGATGTGCTCGTTGAAACCGACGTGATAGGTGACGAGTTCCACGATATCACTCAGACTCGCACCTGCTGCAGACAGTACGGTTTCCACGTTCTTGAACGCATTGGCGAACTGTTCTTCGGGATTCTCTGGCAGTTTTCCGTCGGCTCCGCTTCCCGTCTGCCCGGAACAGTGGAGCGTGTCACCCATGCGCACCGCCGGTGCAAAGTGGAGTTGCGTGTACGTGGCCTCGCTGCCTTTGGGCAGAATGATCTCTCGGTCACTCATCGAACGTCACCTCCCTATTGGCCCGGAATTCGAGCCTGCGAATTCTACCCGATCCGTGATTTCAGGGACGGCGAGGCCGGATCCCCGGAATCGTCGAACAAGATCACGTGCAATTCCCTGGGGCCGTGCACTCCTTTGATGATGACCATCTCGACGTCGGCAGTGCGGCTCGGGCCCGTAATGAACGTGACTGCACTGGGCAGTTCCCCCGGCGCTAGACGCCCGAGCACCGCTCCGATGTCCGGCAGAATTCGCGACGTGGGTAGAATCGCGAGATGCGTCGAAGGCAGCAACGATACCGCACGGCCCTGCCCCGGCCGATGCAGAATCGCCAGCGTTCCCGTCTCGGAGATGGCCCAGTCGACCTCGGTCAGCCCCACGGGCGAACGCTCTGTCGCGGCTCGGAGTGAGTCTCGTGACTCGAGAGCTCTAGCGTCCGCGGCGATCACGGAGACTCCGACGTCTTGGAGAGGACGATCCAACTCGAGACGGCGAATCAGGGGAGTGTCGGCTCGCACGAGCGTGGCGTGTTCGTGCGCGGCGAGAAAGCTCACGATCTGCTCTCGCAGTTCGGAAAGGGATCCCGCTCGTGCAAGTGTCGCATCCGCTGCACTTGCCTCTTCACTGAACTCGGTCACGATCTCTTCCCGGGATCGTGCATCCACGGCAATTGCAGGCGCCGGTTCGAGTGGGTCAGCGGCCGCGCCCGGAAGCGCAGCAAGTGCTTTGGTCACGCGGGTGAGGAAAGTCTGACGGTCCACGCCGCGGGTTAGCGGATCCCTCATTTCTCTTCCCAACGCTCGCGAAAGCTCTTCTTTGGAGGCTCCGGAAAATCGCGCGTCGACATCCACGCTCCCAGCCCGGGTGCTCGACGGATGCGTCCTCCGCTGGCAAAGCGCGCCCCGATCCCCCGGGCCAGACGGCCGGCCCGGCCGTAGAGCCGCTCGGACCTCATCACACGAGCGTAAGCTCGCACCAGGCTGCGCTCGACCCAACCCTTGAAACCGCTTCGGCCGGGAATTCGAGCCGTCGAACTGGCGCGAACCACGGCATCGCGCTGATGCAGCAGGAGGTGCGGAAGATTGATGCGCACAGGACAGACGTCGCGACACGCGCCGCATAACGAAGATGCGAATGGGAGAGGTGCTGCCCGCTCGGGCCCGAGCAGGGTCGGGTTGATCACGGAGCCGATCGGTCCGGGGTAGACCCAGCCGTAGGCGTGCCCACCAGCGTGTCGGTAGACGGGACAGATATTCAGGCAGGCGCCGCAACGAATGCAGTACAGCGATTCGCGGAGTGCCCGATCCGCCAAGAGTTTCGAACGCCCGTTGTCGACGATGACCAGATGCAGCTCGTCTGGCCCGTCCTCCTCCCCAGAGCGCCGGGGGCCGGTGATCACAGAGACGTAACTCGACATCTTCTGGCCCGTCGCACTGCGCGCCAGAATGCGCAGGAAGACCGAAACCGCCTCCAGGTCAGGAACGACCTTTTCCATACCCATCACGGCGATGTGGCAACGCGGCAAACTCGTACTGAGCCGAGCGTTGCCCTCGTTCTCGACGATCACCAGGCTTCCCGTCTCGGCGACGGCGAAGTTCACGCCGCTGATCCCCAGATCAGCTTCCAGGAAGCTGCTGCGAAGCCGATCGCGCGCCTCCTGTGTAATTGCTTGATGTTCCTCGCAGCGCGCCGTCCCATGCTTTTCCTCGAGCAGGTCGGCCACGTCGTCGAAGGTCTTGTGAATCGCCGGAACGATGATGTGCGAGGGAGTCTCTCCGGCGATCTGGATGATGTACTCACCCAGGTCCGTCTCGAGCGGAGTAATCCCCGCGTCGCTGAGGGCATCGGCCAGTCCGAGTTCTTCGGTGGTCATCGACTTGCTCTTCACCGCAAGCTTCGCCTTGCGTTCGGTCGCGAGGCCCAGAATCACTTCCTTAGCGCGCGCGGCGTCTTCGGCCCAGTGCACGACTCCACCGACGGCCTCGAAACGCTCAGCGAGCAGGCTGAGTTGCGTGTCGAGCGTATCGATCGTGTGGCGTTTGATCTGCCTCGCCCTATCTCGCAACCGCTCGCCTTCGGGAAACTCTGCGAAGGCTTGTGCGCGGCGATCGCGCAGGCGATCGGTTGCATCCGAGAGCGCCGCCTGCAGTCGTTCATCTGCCATCGCCGAACTCGCGGCCCGATCGAACTGCTCGGATTCGATCTTCACAACGCGACTCTTCCCGCCAGCAGTTCGGCAATGTGCACGGCACGCACTCCGGAGCCCCTGCGACTCAGTGCACCGCCCAGTTGCATCAGACAGCCGGTATCCGCAGCGGTAATGAACTGCGCATCACAATTTTCGAGCGCCTTCAGCTTCTCTTCGAGGATCGCGCTGGAAAGTTCCGGGAGCTTGACGCTGAACGCACCTCCAAATCCGCAACATCGATCCCCATCGTCGAGTCCAATCAGTTCGAGCCCGCGCACCTGTCGAAGCAGACGTCGCGGGGCCTCATCGACCCCGAGTTCGCGTTTCAGATGACAGGAAGGGTGGTAGACGACCCTGGCCTCCAGGTTCGCACCCGAGGAAAACGATGTGCGATCCAGGAATTCAGTCAACTCGAAAGTCCTGGCCGCCAGTGCTTCGGCACGCCGTGCCCATTCGGGTTCGTCGCGCAACAGGTCCGTGTAGAAAACGCGAACCATGCTGGCACAGGAACCGGAAGGAGTGACAACCCGTTCGAAGTCTTCGAAGATCTCGATGAAACGCCTGGCCAGCGGCGCGGCCTCCGCGCGGTAGCCCGTATTGAACAGAGGTTGTCCGCAACAAGTCTGCGCCGAGGGAAAAGCGACCGTACATCCGGACTGTTCCAGAAGATCGACCGTCGCCTCGCCCACCTGGGGAAAGAGCTGGTCGACCAGGCAGGTTACGAATAGTGCGGTATCGGCCAAGGAGAGTCGCCTCCTGCACGCCATATCATCGCGGCGCCGGACTCTTGTATGCCAGAATCGCGTTCGCGCTTCCATCGCATTCCTGCAACGCGCGGTATCACTCCTCCTCCGGTCCGTCGCTCGTGGAGTGCGCTTGATCGCGAAGGTTCAATTCGATCTCCTGCTCGTCGGCATCCAGCAACGCAGCGGAAACTTCGAGCGTCACCGAATCCAGTTCGACGCGCACGCGACCGTCGCTCAACACCTGGGGCGCCGCGCGTCGCCGGCCGGAGAGTCGAATGGGCTGGCCGTGGGGGAGCATTTCCGCGGGCGAGCCCGTTGCTACGGTGCGCCCGCGCTCGAAACGCACCACGTGATCGCCCAGGCTGGCGCCTTCCCGCGCATCGTGGGTGACGATCACGGCCGGGGTTGCATGTTCTCTGAGTGTTTCGCGCAAGATCCCGTACAGCTGTTCCCGACCCGATTGATCGATGGAGGCAAAGGGCTCGTCGAGCAGGAGAAGACGGGGTTCGACCGCGAGAGCTCGGGCGAGTGCGACGCGTTTCCGCTCTCCCCCGGAGAGGGACTTAGGGCGCGCGCGAGCCAGCTTCGCGAGTCCGAACTCCTGAAGCAACCCTTCGAGCTTCGGATTGTCCCGACGTCGCTCGGACCGAGGAAGACCGAAAGCGATGTTCATGGCCACGTCACAGAAAGGCAGGAGCGAATCCTGTTGCGGCACGTAGCCGATTCTTCGCCGATACGCAGGCAGATTCACGCCAGCCCGGGAATCGAAGAGCGTCTCCTCCCCGACCCGGATGAAGCCGCTTTCGGCGGGAATCAAACCGGCCAATCCCTGAAGCGTCAACGACTTTCCCGCGCCCGAGGGACCGAACATCACGAGTACACCGTGATCCAGCGAGAGCTCCGACTCGACTGCGAATTCGGAGCGTTCGTCTGCCACACGAATCAACAGACTGGCATCCAGGGCCTTCATCCGCGCTCACCCGGATTCAGGCGCGCCGCTGCGACCACAACCACCAGCGAGATCAGGGTCAGCACACCCACGTAGAGAGCTGCACGTCCCGTAGCTCCCGTTTCGTAGGCCGCGAAGATCTCGAGCGGCATCGTATTGGTGCGACCGGGAATGTTTCCGGCAAACATGAGCGTGGCACCGAACTCCCCGTTGGCTCGTGCAAACGCGAGTACGACGGACGCGAGCACACCGCGCCAGGCGCTGGGCAAGGTGACGCGCATGAAAAGTTCAATCGGCCCGAGTCCCAGCGAGCGGCCGACCTTCTCGAGTTCCGCGGGAACGGCTTCGAGGGCGGGCTGCGCCGTCTTGACCAGCATGGGCAATGCAACGATCGCCGATGCGATAACTGCCGCCGCGGGTGTGAACACGAGCTGCACGTCGAAGAATCGGTCGAGCCACTGGCCAAGAACACCGTTTCGACCCAGAAGGAGCACGAGGAAGAAGCCGATTACGGACGGAGGCAGAACCAGGGGGAGCAGCACGAATGCATCGACGATGCGCCGCCCGGCGTAGTGGCGGGATTGCAGACGTGCCAGTGCGAGTCCAAACGGGACCACCACGAGCAATGCAATCGTGGCGACGCGCAGCGAGAGCAGAATCGGAAATGCGTCGCCGGAACCCACTTCTAACTTCCTGACCCGTCGTCGAGGGTCACCTCGAAACCACCGCGCTTCAGGATCCCGGAGGCGCCTGCAGACCCGAGGAAGCGCACGAAGGCATCCGCTCGTTGGGGGTGCCTCGCACGACTGCTCACCGCCGCGACGATTTCCGTCGCTATGCGCGCTCTTTCCGGAAGGGTGTCGAGGAGTTCGACGTCATCGGCTGTCTGCGCGTCGGTGCGGTAGACGATTCCAGCAGCGGCTTCGCCTCTGCGCACATAGGCCAGCACGGCGGCAACGTGTCCGGCGTAGACGATGCGATCCTGGAGATCCTCCCAGAGTTCGAGTTCTTTCAGGGCCTGGCGCGCGTAGGATCCGACGGGAGCGGAGTCGGGCAGACCGATCACGAGCTTCTGGTCGGATCCGAGCTGAGCCAGACTCTCGAAGCGCAGCCCCCGGGACTCGATGGGCCCGACCAGTACGAGAGAGTTCTGCGCGACCTCCCGGCGCGAGGCGGCCCGCAAGGCGCCGGAACCGATCAGCAGATCGACCGGCTCGGAACCGGCGAAAACGATGGCATCGATCGGAGCCCCCGCCTCCACCTGGGCTCGCAGGGTTCCTGAGCCCCCGTAGGTGGCAACCCACTCTCCGGTCCCGTGCGAGACCCGGAAGCGCTCGATGAGCTCGGGCATGACGTTCCGAAGACTGGACGCGACCGCGAGCACGGCGGGCGCGTCGCCCTGCTTGCCACACGCTCCGATCGCGATTAGCAGCAGGAGAGCGATTGCGGGCAGGGGGGGAGCTGTTGAGCAGATCATGCGCGCACGAAAGGTACCAAAGGAATAGGGGCTGGGTGTATTCTGGATCCGTGATCGATGTCGCGACCTTCCTCGACGAATTCAGACCGTTTCGCCGCGGCGAACTCGCACTCGCGCGCAAGAGCGTCGAAGAGCCCTTTTTCATGAACCCGCGGGATCTGGACCGACTGCGCTACGCGCTGCGACTCGCGCAGCTCACGACGATCGGAGGGGGACGAGATTCGCTCGTCTTCCACATCGGTACGTTTCGCCTGCGCTTGTTGCAGCTGCTCGCACCGGTGCTTCCGACGAATCAAGAAGAAATCGACGGCCGCGAGCTTCACGGTCTGCTGCCCACGGTCGAGGCTCTGGTCGGCGAAGCACGGACGCAGATCATCGAGAACCAGCTCGCCAGCGAAGAACGCCTGGACGCGGAAATTGCGAACAAGCGCCTTGCACTGGTGCTCGGCGGCGCCGCGGGCTCGGGCTACATTTTTTTGGGCGCACTCCAGCGCCTGCAGGACCTCGAGATCGAGCCCGCTTACATGGTAGGATGCAGTCTGGGCGCGATCCTTGCGGTCATCCGCGGCCGGACCCGCGACTACGACGTCGAAGAGATCTACCGGGAGATCGGCCGCATTCGCTTGAACGGGGTCTTCCGCGCTCCCGATCCAAACACCCGTTTCGGACTTCCCGCAGCTCTGCGACTCGACCTGAAGGCCGCGCTGGGCGAACTGTTCGCGACTCCCGATGGAGATCAGCTCACGCTCGGGGAACTCGCGATTCCAGTAGACACCCTCGCCACGGGGCTCGGCCCGGGAGCCCTCGGGAGGCCCAGGGCCGAATTCGCAGAAGTGCTCGGCAAGGATTTGCGCGATGCGAGCGAACTCTCGCGAATTCGGGGCCGGGTTCTGGCGCGGGTCGTGAGTGCGCTCGTGTCGATGGCCATGAGTCGCCAGGTGCTCGTTCCCATCTTCTTCGGTTCCACACCAGAGACCCGGCAGCTTCCGGCCCTCGACGCTGCTGCTTTTAGCGCCGCGATCCCGGCGGTATTGCAGCACGACATCGATCCGGCGGACCGCAGCAGTACCGCGATCCTGGAAGCGCTTTTCGAACGTCACGAACTGGTCGGGGTGGTCGACGGCGCGCTCAGTAGCATGGTTCCCGCACGTTACGCCTGGCAGGCAATTGAAGCGGGTCGCATCGATACGACGAATACCTGCATCCTGGCGCTCGATGCGCTTTCGGAACCGAGCAGAAGCAATGCCCTGCTCGCTCCCTTGTTGCGCACGATCTCCTCGACGTCGCACCGCGACAAACCGTTCTGGGATCTGCACGTCGCCTTTCGCAAGGCCCCACCACTGCTGGAGGTCTTTCCGATCGAAAGGCGGTTGCGACTCGTATCCGAAAGGGGCGAACGAGAATTCGAACCCACAGCGCGATTGCTTCGCAGCTTGCTGGCACCCCTGCCCGGTTGGAAGGAACTCCGCGACTGACGGACTGTCGGGCTTTTCTGTGGCTTCGGCGCACGTGATATGCTGCGGGCGAAGGAGAACTCCATGGGACGTCTGGACGACTACGAAAGCTACGATGCCCTGGGCCTGGCCGAACTGGTCGCGAAAAAGCAGGTTAGCCCCAGCGATCTTCTCGACACCGCGGTCAGTCGCGTGGAGAAGCTCAATCCCGAACTGAACGCCGTCGTCATCCCAATGTACACCGAAGCGCGCAAGTCCATCGAAGCGGGCCTGCCCAAGGGTCCGTTTTCGGGAGTCCCCTTCCTGCTCAAAGACCTGCACGCCTTCTACACGGGCACGCGCACCACCTTTGGATCTCGCATCTTCGAAGATTTCGTCCCGGATCACGACAGCGAACTGGTCACGCGCTATCGCAAGGCGGGCCTGGTCATCTTCGGCAAGAGCGCTTCGCCGGAATTCGGACTCACCACGTCGACCGAGTCACGCATCTTCGGCCAGACGCGCAATCCGTGGAAGATCACGCACACTTCCGGAGGTTCATCGGGCGGCGCCTCATCGGCCGTCGCAGCAGGCATGCTTCCCGCTGCGAATGCCAGCGACGGCGGTGGCTCGATCCGCATCCCCGCCTCCTGCTGCGGACTGTTCGGGCTCAAGCCGAGCCGGGGTCGCAACCCGTTCGGACCCGATGCAGGTGAAGGCTGGAGCGGAATGAGTTCGGTACACGCAGTCACTCGTTCGGTACGCGACAGCGCGGCCCTGCTCGATGTGATCAGCGCACCGGAACTGGGAGCTCCCTACTGCGCACCGCCGCAGAAACGACCTTATCTCAAAGAAGCCGCGACCGAACCCCGACGGCTGCGAATCGCGTTGATCACCGAGTCCTTCAACGGAGCCGAGACCCATGCCGACTGCAAGTCCGCAGCAGAGAACGCCGCGCGACTCTGCGAGGAACTCGGCCACGACGTGGAAGCCGCGAGCCTCCAGATCGATTCCGAAACGCTGGGCACCGCCACGCGAGCCATCATTGCTTCTAACCTGCGCGCATCCCTGGACGCGCGCGCCGAAGAGTTGGGGCGCGAACTCCGTGAGGATGACGTCGAGACACTGACCTACGCCATGGCCCAGAGCGTCGACCAGACGACCGGAGCCGACTACGCGCGAAGCGTGCGCGTGATCCACGCCGTAGGTCGACAGGTTTCGAATTTCCTGGTCGACTACGACCTGATCTTGACGCCCACCATGGCCACGCCGCCGCTGGAACTCGGGCGCCTGTCCCTGTCGCATCCGCAGATCTTCGAGATGATTGCCGATCTGAACAAGACCGTCGGCTACACTTCTCTATTCAACGCTTCGGGACACCCGGCAATGTCGGTTCCGCTGGCCTGGAATGCGGAGAACTTGCCGATCGGCGTCCAGTTCGCCGGACGCTTCGGCGACGAAGCCACACTCTTCCAGCTGGCGGCACAACTCGAAACGGTACAACCCTGGTTCGAGCGAACTCCTCGCGCATAACAAGTTACTCTCACACTCAGAGGTCGGGCTATGCCGAGTTGGTTCGATGATGCGCGCTTCGGAATGTTCATTCACTGGGGACATATCAGCCAGCGCGGCTGGGAGTTGTCGTGGCCACTCGTCGGCGGCTCAGCCGCGCTCCCACTCTGCCAGGATGTTCCGGCCGAGACCTACCACGAGAGCGCTCGGTCTTTTTCTCCGCGACCACAGAGTCCGCGCACCTGGCTCGAACGCGCCCGTCGAGCCGGCATGCGCTACGCAGTTCTCACGGCAAAACATCACGACGGTTTCGCGTTATGGCATACACGCGAATCAGACTTCTCGGTGGAACACAGTGCGTACCGCGGAGATATCGTACGCGAGTTCGTGGAAGCCGCTCGCGAACTAGATATCAAACTGGGGTTGAGTTTCTCGCTGAGTGACTGGCATCACGCCGACTACCCGGCTTTCGTCGACGAGCATCGCCCCTATTCGTCCGGACAGAAACAGCGGCCCTCACAAGCCCAGTGGAACCGCTATCTGGAGTTCATGTTCGCACAGGTGAGAGAACTGCTGACTCTGTACGGCCAGCTCGATCTCCTCTGGTTTGACGGTCAATGGGAGCGCAGCTCCGAAGAGTGGGAAGCTCGGGAACTGCACGATTTGATTCGCTCATTTCAGCCCGGCGTGCTGATCAACGAGCGTCTTCCCGGCTATGGAGATTTTTCCAGCGTCGAGCCGTTCTCTCCGCGCGAAGCGCCCGAAGGTCGCTGGGAAACCCGTCTGCCGATGAACGAAAGCTGGGGGTACAACCGGTCCGACACGCACTACAAGTCTTCCCGCACCCTGGTCCACGCCCTCTGCGAGACCGTGAGTCGCGGTGGAAATCTGCTGCTGAACGTGTCGCCGATGGGAAGTGGCGAGCTACCCGAAGAGCAGATCGAGCGGATCGACGAGATTATACCGTGGATGGATGCCTACGCAGACGCCATCTACGGCAGCGAACCCGGGCTCGAAGCCTGGCAGTTCTACGGGCCCACGACCCGCCGGGGCAAGATCGTCTACCTGCATCTATTGTCTCGACCTTACGAATCGGTATGCGTGCGCGGGATACACGTCAACCGCGTGTTGCGCGTGCGCGAACTGCGCAGCGGTTGGCAGCTCAAGCATTTCTCTCGAACCTCGACCCGGGATCGCCTGTCCAATGACGATCCAGTCGGCGATCTCGTCATCGAAGTTCCCGAACGGGTGCTCGATCCGCTGGCCACCATCATCGCCGTCGAATTCGAGTAGCGTCCGCGCTCAGACCGGCCAGATGTCGTTCCACGGCCGCTCGCGTTCGAAGACTTTCGAAATCGCCAGAACCAGATCGTCGCGGTGATGCGAAGCGACGATCTGCATGCCGATGGGCAGGTCCGCACGCGACAGACCCGCGCGCAGGGTTGCGGCGGGATGCCAGGCCAGATTGAAGGGCTGAGTGAATCCACCCGCGGCCATCGGATCCTGGGGCTGGCCATTGGTTACGGTTGGAAATGGACCGCGAGCCGGTGGCGGATCGTAGGGCAATGTCGGGGTGATCAGAAGATCGAAGTTCTCGAATACGCTCGTCGCCCAGTCCCGAACCTGCGCGCGCGTTTCGTTGATGCGCGCCGAAACTTCGGGCGTGAGGGCCCTCCCCTGCTCGATCAGATGCGATAGATAGCGCTGGATCTCGTTTTCGCGTTCGGGAAGGAAATCGCGCAGGCGTCCCGCGAGCCCCCAGCCCGCGAGTTGGTTCCACTCCTCGGCCAGTGGCGGCGGCCCGCCTTCGATCTGCTCCACGGAATGGCCGAGCTTCTCAAAGACCTTCACACCTTCTTCGACCGCACTCGCGACATCGTTCTGCACCAGGATGCGCCCGAAGTCGGGCGAGTACGCGATGCGCAATCCCCTGGGCTCCTCTTCGCGCAATCTGTCGAGATACGAGTAGCCCGGATGCGGCAGCGCGACCGGATCGTGTGGTGTGGCACCAACGACCTGATCGAGATACAGAGCCGCATCGTCGACACTGCGGGTCAGCGGACCATAGACACCCATCATCGACGCGTCCCACGCAGGGCTAGGACCGATCGGCACACGACCGTGCGAAGGCTTGAGACCGAACGCACCGGTCCACGAAGCGGGAATTCGAACCGATCCGCCGCCGTCGCTCGCAGTGACCAGCGGCAGAACGCCACCCGCAAGCGCCGCGGCCGAGCCGCCGCTCGAACCGCCGGGTGTCCGGTCGAGGTTCCAGGGATTGCGCGTCACACCGTGCAAGAGATTCTTCGTGATGGCCGTTGGGCCGAACTCCGGCGCATTGGTCTTCGCCATGGGGATCGCGCCCGCTGCACGCAATCGCTCCACGTGAACGTCGTCGCGTTGGGCCACATTGTCCTTGAACAGGCGGGACCCCATGCTCGTGACCATTCCGGCCACGTTTTCCAGATCCTTGACGCCCAGAGGAATGCCCTCGAGCGGTCGAGCCTCGCCGCGCACAATGCGCGCCTCTGCCTCACGCGCTTCGCTCATGAGTTCGTCGCGATCGCGAACGGCCACTACGGCGTTGTAGGTTTCGCGCGTCTCCTCGATGCGCTTCAGCGCCGCTTCCATGAGTTCGACTGGAGAAGAACGGCGATCGCGCAGTCGAGCCCTGAGCTCGAGCAGTGTCAGACCCAGAAGCTCGTGCATACCCTGCCCTCCGGCGCGTCAAGCGCTCGCCGACCGAGTATATCAGGCTCCCGGAGGGGCTCCGGGACCGGCTCCAAGACGCTGTAATTCGAGTTCGAGGATCCGGCGGGTGATCGCAATCGCGCACGCGTAGGTCGAATCCATACCGAAGTACGCCAGACTCTTCGAGAGCAGGCTCTGCCGGCGACTGTAGGGAGTGTCCGAGGCGTAGTGAAGCGTGCCCAGATCAAAACCGGTGCGCTCGCCGAGGTTGATGATCTCGTCATTCGGATGGCGACGCGGGTCGACCAGTTCGTAGATTGCCGACATATAGGGACCCGCCTCCATCTCGAGAACCGTATAGCCCTCGCGATAGAACACGCCCATGTAGTTTGGGTTCTGCAGGAATGCGCCTCTCACCGTCACGGCTTTCTGATTGTCGAGAACGCTTCCGTACTCGAGATTGCAGGCCACGTCGTCGAC
This sequence comes from bacterium, assembly GCA_024226335.1. Lineage (NCBI taxonomy): Bacteria > bacterium. Next base: position 17,327 of record JAAELY010000270.1, on the reverse strand, counting down.
CGTAAAGGCATTCTGGGTCAGATAGGTATTGTCGGAGTGCTCGTCGTGAATCACGCGCGAGATCATCACATCGCCGACCTGGCCGTTCAGGGTCGCGGCCTTGCCCATCACGTAGAGCCCCAGGAGGGGGCCCACACCCTGGCCGACCCGCGACAGGAGGTGATAGGACGCCATCCCCAACGGATAGTCGATGTTGATGATGCGCGCGTCGCTGTCCGCGATTCGCTCGAGCCCCGGCATCTGGAGACGCGGGTCGAATCGCTCGGGTTTCAATCGGCCAATCTCGAATACCTGCGCGTCCACATCGACGTGCGCGCGATTCTCTACCGAGATCACACCGGATTCTTCGTCCCAGACCTGGACTTCGGCCAGCGCCTCGGGATGGCTCGACAGGTGATGGCGCAACGCGAAATACAAGAGGTTCTCGCTCGGCTCCCCACCCGCGCGCTCGGTTTCATCGAGTAGTTGCTGAAGTTCGGCGGGGCCCTGATTGCGCACCGCTTCGAGCAACGTGTCTCGGTGCGATCTGGCGTAGCCTCCCAGGAGATTGACCAGCGAATGCGTATTGGAAGAAACGAAGTAGACGGGAGGACGCTGGCCCTGGCCCGATCGGAGGTAGGTACGCTCGAGACCCTTCCACCAGACCTGGGCTGCGCGCTGGTATTCACTGAAGGAGCCCGTAAGCAATCGAACCCGCATATCGAAGCGACGCGTGGCGAGTGCTCGAAGTGCGGTGACGTGCTCGACGCCGAGCGCCTCGCGCAGACGGTCGAGGTCGGCGCGGGTGATCAGCAAGGTCGACGCGAGACGTTCGTCCAGATCTTCTTCCTTGCTCGACTCGGACTCCAGCAGAGTGCCGATCGGACTCGCGCGAAGCAGATCGTGCATCTTGTTCCATTCGATCTGATACGCGGTCATGATCGGCAATAGATCGTCGATATCCGAAGCACTGGCGATGTAGGCGGCGAGCGTGCCTCGTCCGTCGTAGCGAATCAGACGACGGCGGCCCCGCGTGGTCAGGCTCTCCCAGCGGCCCACGTCGTAGCCGAACGCCTCGAAGGTCTCGTTCGACTGCCCCAGTACCGTGCGCTCGACGTCCGGCATGCACTCGGGGAGCCGGCCGGCAGCGTAGCCAAAGGCGGCGATGTCGGGTTCGGGCTCTCGCGCCCCCGCGTGCAGGCTCGAGTTGCTAAAGCAATGCGCCTCTTCGAAAGAGCGCAACCGGACCTCACCGCTACTGCGCAAGAGCGAATAGTAGGTACGGATATAGAGGTCGATCTCGTTGGTTCGGGAGTCGGGCTTTTGGCGCTCCATACTGTTTCCCTCGGCTCGGATGCGGATCGGTTGAGTGGAGAAGGTAGCCGCCTCTGTGGCTTGTTGCCTCCGAGGCGCGAACCTACACTCGTGGCGCGCCAGGACAGGAACCCGGCGAGTGGGGCAACGCCAATTGGCTACAGAGCGAGCGCGAGTCGCCATCGTGGGCTGCGGACCGGTCGGACTGGTTCTCGCCAATCTGCTGGGAACGCACGGCGTCCCGACTCTGGTGCTCGAGCGCGACCCGGGTACGGCCGAGGAGCCCCGCGCGATCGGAATCGCCGCGGAATCCCTGCGCGAGTTGCGGGCGCTGGGACTGTACGACGAGATTGCCCTTGACCTCGAACTGGGAATTTCCGTCGAGTACGTGAACGGCCGGGGTCGGCGTCTGTACGAACTGGCCAGCGGCGAATCAGATGTCGGAGGTCCTCGGCTCAGCTCTTTCGACCGACCCGTGTTCGAGCGACAACTCCTCGCGGGCCTGGACCGCTTCGAATACGTCGAGGTGCGTTTCGAACACACGGTCGAATCCGTCTCGCAGAATTCCGACGCCGTGCACATCAAAGGCATCGACGCGAATGGAACGGTCTTCGAGGTCGAGGCGGAGTACCTGGTAGGCTGTGACGGCAGCGACTCTACGGTTCGCGAGGCGATCGGTATTCCATCGACATCGAAAGCGGCGCCTCAGCGCTGTTTGGTGATCGACGTACTCGACGTCGCGTTGATGGACGACCTGCCGGGTCGCTTCTTCTGCAACCCGGCTCGGCCCGGAATGACCTTGCACGAGAAAGGACCCCGGCGGCGCTGGGAATTCCTGTTGCTGCCCGGCGAGACCGAAGAGCAGTTGCTCGAAGATCGCACCATCAGGCGCCTGCTTGCACCCCACACCCGGGCCGATCACGTCGAGATCGAACGTAAGTGCATCGAAACACTCGAGCCGATCGTCGCCCAGAGCTTTCGCGAAGGCCGTGTACTGATCGCAGGCGATGCCGCCCACACGATGCCGGTCTTCTGCGGACGGGGACTCGACAGCGGATTGAGCGATGCCTGGAATCTCTTCTGGAAACTCGGTCTCGTGCTCGACGGACAGGCGAGCGAGACGCTCCTCGACAGCTATCAGGTCGAGCGACGACCGCACGTGATCCGCGAGATCGAATGGGGGATGCGCCTCGCAGAGCTGATCCATCCCGTGCCGCGCATACGTGCGTTCATCAGAGACATCTGCTTCTTCGCGATCAATGCGACGAGATCGGGCCGGCGCGCGTTCGCAGACTCGATGCTCCGGCGCATGAACGAGCCCGCGCACGAGCAGGGAGTATTCGTCGCCCCGGGGCAGTCACTCGTGGGAAAAAAACTGATCCAACCGCAGGTGCGTGATCAGGAGATGAAACTGGTACCGCTCGACGAGAAGCTGGGCCCCGGCTTCGCCCTGCTCTGTTACGGAATCGATCCAAAGCTCGCGCTCGAAGACGACGGCGCCCGCACGTTCTGGGCCCAACTCGGTGCGAAAACGCTCCACATCGTGCCGAGAGGAATCGCGCCGACCGGCGAGAGCGTCGAAGACGTGAGCGGTGCACTCGGCGAGGCGATCGAGCGAAGATTCCCGATCCTCGCGATCCGCCCGGACCGGTTGGTGGCCGCGGTTTTCGAACCGGGCAATGCGTTGGAAGTGGCGCAGGCCTTCCGCAATCTGCTGAAATACCCGCGTTAGAGATTGGCCTGCAGGTATTCGCCAATCTCGCGCAGGCAGACCTCGCCCTGCGGGATCGCCCGCGTCAACGAAACGAATGCGTGGATCTGGCCCTCGAATTCGCGGTGTCGAACTTCGACACCGGCCGCGCGCAGCTTCTCGGAATAGGAGGCCCCCTCGTCACGCAGTGGGTCGAAACCGCAAGTAACGATATAGGCCGGTGGCTGACCGCGGAGATCGAGTGCGAGCAGAGGCGATGCCCGAACGTGGCGACTCTGCGAGGGATCCTTCAGATACATCTCGGTGTACCAGACGATACGCTCCCGTGGAATCACGTACGCGTCCCGAAGTTCATCGTGGGACTGTGTGTTGAGGCGGAAGTCCAGGGCCGGATAGATCAGAACCTGGCAGCGCGGGCCCCGTCCGCCCTGCTCCGCAATAGCCTGACACAGTGCTGCCGATAGGTTTCCACCGGCGCTATCACCGGCCACGCCAACCCGCTCCGGATTGCCTCCGAACTGATTCGCGTTCTGCACCAGCCACTTGTACGCTGCGATCGCATCATCGACGGCGGCGGGAAACTTGTGTTCGGGCGCAAGTCGGTAATCGACCGAGACGACCAGGCACTGGCCCCAGGCGGCCAGCTTTCCACACACACCGTCATGTGTATCGAGATCGCCCTGCACCCACCCACCCCCGTGGAAATAGCAGAGCACGGGAAGGCGCGGTGCCGCGTCTCGTGGCTTGTAGACCCGCACGGCGATATCCCCTTCGGGCCCGGGAATACTGCGGTTCTCCTTGTGAGCGAGTTTCGGGTGCGGGCGGTCCAGTCGCGCGGTCATCGCGCGCATCTGCTCGCGGGAGTCGTGCACGGATGGAAGTTCACCCGGCACACGAACGGCATTGATGGCCTGTCCCACGAGCTGGGCCTTGGCGTCCATCACGCGCCAGCCGAGTGTCTTGCGGCGACCCAGCAAGACGATCTGGGCCAGGTTCTCGGGCAGGCGCAGAGCCGCCAGGGCAAGTGCGGATCGAAGCGCTCCTGGCATGGGATCTCCTGATTCCTGTCCGTCTTCCCGGCTCGAAACTTCCTGGCCCGAAGAAGCCTGGACTAGTCGGTTACCAGTTCCAGCAACGACGCCTCTCCGGGAACGCCGATGCGCAGCGGGAACCCGTAGAAGCCCGTACCCCTGTGAACATAGAGCCGGTTGCTGCCGTGGCCAAACAATCCGTGATCCGGCCAGCGCGAACGCGATAAAACCGTCCAGTTCAGACCCAGACTGACCAGGCCCACCTGGCCTCCGTGAGTATGACCCGAGAGCGTCAGGTCGACATCGCCTTTGGGAACGTGCTGGAAGCCCAGAGGATCGTGGAGCAGCAGGATGCGCACGTGATCTTCGCGACGCGCATGGCGTCGCAATAATCCCTGGATGTGCTCTTTGCGACCCCGACCCACGTAATCCGCGCCCACGATCTGAACCGAACCGACGGGCGTTTGAGCCACGACCTCTTCATCGATCAGGAGGCGCACACCGGCCCCGGCCAGTGCCTTCCGGACTTCGTCGGGAGACTCGTGATCGTGATTCCCGAAGATCGCAAAACATCGGCCCGGAAGACGCCGCAGTGGATCCAGAGCCTGTTCCAGAGCACCGGGCGTCTCCTGCCCTTCCATCGTCAAGAAATCGCCCGTCAGCAGCACCAGGTCTGGATCCCGATCGATCAGCTCGTCGATGCGACGCCGCAGCTTGCGGATCGGCTGCCACGGGCCGAGATGGGGATCGGCAATTTGTGCGATGCGCAACGGCCTGTTCTCGAGCCTCTCCGGTTGACGCCGGCGATAGCGTTCGAGCGGCACGCGATGGACACGATCGGGACCATCCGTACCGAGCCGAACGCGGACCAGCTCGTCGACCGGACGCGTGGAGGTCACCAGCGATGCGCTCGCCAGCACAAAGGGGAACCAATCCGCCCAGCGCAGCGCTTCCACGCTTGCATCGAATCCGAGCCCGCCCAGCAGCGCCCGAAGCGGCAGCAGCAGAAGCAGCCAGGCCCCCGAAACGAAGCCGGCCGCCAGGAAGGCCTGCCCCGGGATGCTGATTGCCCATCGGAACGCATGAGGCCTCAGGCGGGCCGTCACCAGGGAGGCCAGGTGGATCGCCGCTGCCAGCAGGCCGTAGACGAGCACCGAGGTCAGAATCCAGCCCGGAACGGGCCCCAGCAGACCGCGCAGTCGATAGTCCATGAGCAGCAACCCGGGTAGGGATGTCGCCAGGATCACGAGCCCGAAGATGCCGAACGCACGGCTGCGAACCCGGGCAGCATAGGCGGGAACCGCCACCAGCGTCACGAGTGCCGCTGCGCGGAGGCTCCAGGTCAGAAACTCTTCCATCGGATCGCGAGTATAGCGAGCCCGGCACTTGCAACTGTACCGTCCGGACGGTACAGAGAGAACATGAAAACCGGATCCCAAGAGTCCCGCAAGCCCGGCAAGCCCGAGCAGACGACGGGAACTCGCGCTCGCATCCTCGACGCAGCTGAAATCCGACTGCTGGCCATGGGACCGGCGGGCCTCGTGCTGGAAGCCGTGGCCAGCGATGCCGGGATCAGCAAGGGCGGGTTGCTCTATCACTTTCCTTCCAAGGACGCGCTGGTCACGGGCCTGACCGAGCGCATGCTCGACGTCTTCGACGCCGCTCTCGATCAACTGATCGCCGCCGAGGGAGGCACTCCCGGCGCGGGCACGAGGGCTTATCTGGCGACCACCGTCCGACTGGACGGCGAACCGGCCGATAGCTCCGCCCAGTTGATGGCCGCGATCCTGGCCGCCATCGGCCGCGACTCCCCACAACTCGAAATGGTGCGCGAGCGTTTCGAGGAGTGGCACCAGCGCTTGCAATCCGACGGTCTGGATCCCACGACGGCGGCTCTGGTGCGACTCGCTGCGGATGGACTGTGGCTGTCGGCTCTCCTCGGGCTGCCCCGACTAGATCCGGACCTGCACGTTCAGGTGTACATGGCCCTGCTCGATCTTACGCAGCTGGGAAAGTCGAGCGCCGGAAACGCTTGAAACGTTCCGACGACGAAGCTGAAGAACTCGAGGGCGAGATCGCCCGGCTCGAAGCGCAGTTTCTCGAATCGGCCGAACACCTGCGCAAGATTCGCGAGCGCTTCCGCTTCGAAAGAGCGCGCTCCGAAGTCCGAGCCGAGATCGCCGAGATCCGCGACGAGTGGGACGGGGTGCACTACAAAGCCTGGATCTTCATCGCCGCCGCTGCGGTCGCGTTCCTGCTACTCGCCTACTTCTTCTACACGCAACTCGGTTGGTACGCCGATCAGCGCAGTCTACCGCCGAGTTCCGACTGGCTGCTCGACCGCCTGCCCGCAGTCGACTTGATTCCACTCCTTTCGTGGGGTTGGCTCGGACTTCACGCCTATGCCATCGGAATCGCGGTGCTCTACTACCCGCGCAAGATGCCTTTCCTGCTCTTCGTACTGGGCGTGTACTTCCTCGTCCGCACCGTGTTCGTTTTCCTCTCGCCGATCGGCGCGCCGGAACGCATGCTCGACATGCGCGAACTCGACTACTTGTTCCCAGAAGTGGTCGGCGTTTACACCTTTCAAAACGAGTTCATATTCTCCGGGCACACGGCTATGCCCTTCCTGTTTGCACTGTTCTTTGAGACTCGGATCCAGAAAGGCATCCTGCTCGCGGGATCGCTGGTCATGGCGACCGCCGTGCTGCTCACGAAGAACCACTACAGTGTCGACGTGATCGCAGCCTATTTCATGGGCTATGCGATCTACGCGTTGAGCCGGAATCTCTTCTACCTGCACCTGCGCCCGGTGTTCGCGGGAAAACCGCGCGAAGCCCCTTCGAACATGCTCAGGGCCTAGGGAACCTCTGCGAACCGGGCGCGTCTCGATGCTCTCGAAAGAAAGCCCGGCCCGCATCGCACCCGGGACACCCCAGGTGCGATGCGCAGGAATCAGCTGGAGTTCGATCCGTCGGGATCTTCGTCGCGACTGGTTGCCCAGGGCGGAAGATCAGGCGCGGCCTGTGCACTCGGCGGACTCTCCACAACCGCGACGATCTCGGGCTCTGGTGGCGGCGGAGGCGGGACTGCAACTGTGACATCCTCGGGTGGAACGAGCGCAGCGGGATTGTAGTAGTACCGCTCGCGCTGGATCTTGCCCCGGCGGATTTCGTGCACGGCCACTTCGCGCAGGTTGACCTTCGGGCCGCCGCGGAGCTTTACCTCACCATCCCATTCGATCGTAATCGTGTTCGGGCCGGTCCAGACGTTGAGCGCAGTGAAGACGACTTCTTCCTGAATCTGCGACCAGTTCTCAGCTTTCTCTTCCAGCCCGATGATTCCGACTGCAGGCTCGTTCGAACCCGCTTCATAGGATTCACAATCCGTCGAATACAGATCTTCCAGAGGAACGCTTCCGGGAGTTTGTCCGGCCTGCACGATCTTGCGCGCGAGTGCCTTCATGGGATCCACCGCGGGCGCGGAACTCGCACTGACCTTCTTGCGCGCCGGACTCTTTCGAGCGGGCTTCTTTGCGACGTGCTTCACGACTTTCTTCGGCGCGGCTTTCTTCGGCGCGGCCTTCTTGCCAGCCGTCTTCTTCCGCGCGGCCTTCTTCGGCGCCGCCTTCTTGCGCGTAACCTTCCGCGCCGCCTTCTTGCGGGTAACCTTCTTGCGCGCGGGAGCCTTCTTGCGGGTAACCTTCTTGCGCGCTGTCGTCTTCTTGCGTGCGGGAGCCTTCTTGCGAGCGCTCGTCTTCTTGCGAACTGGAGCCTTCTTCTTGCGTGCCGTCGTCTTCTTGCGCTTGGTGGCCATCGTATCCCCCCTATGACTGACCCACCGGAATCTTAGCAGCGCGATCCGTCTACCGTGGGAAATCTTGTACCCGTGGGTACTTTTCCGGGGCCGAGAGTCTTCGCAAGAGGCTCCTATTCGGCGATCTCTTCGTAGCGCAATCCACCTTCGGTCTCCCGCAGCAGCAGTTCCTGCTCTTCCCGCTCGCTGCGGATCGCCTCACCTTTTTGAAACGAGAGAATCTTGCGAACGCGAACGCGATGCAGACGCGCCTCGATCGTCCGGTACTCGAGCAGCTCGAAGCGAACGTCGATGGAATTGGAGCCGCGGTATATCCGGTGAAAATCCTGTTCGCTCTGAACAAAGCCGAGGGACTGACCGAGTTCGAAGTTTCGATCCCGGACGGACAGAGCCCAGTCCGCGAGGAAGTAGGCGATCTCACGTTGCAACGACGCGTCATCCAGGGGTGGCTCCAATTTCAAAGGAGGAGCGCTGCCGACCTCGGGCAGGAGGGACTCGCCGGAAGGCTTTTCGGCCACAGGAATCGGGGCGGGCTTCGGCTTTGCCGCCACCACAGGAATCGGATCGGGCTTCGGCTTTGCCGCCACCACAGGAATCGGATCGGGCTTCGGCTTTGTCGCCACCACAGGAATCGGATCGGGCTTCGGCTTTGTCGCCACCACAGGAATCGGATCGGGCTTCGGCTTTGCCGCCACCACAGGAATCGGATCGGGCTTCGGCTTTGCCGCCGCGCTCTCCGCTTCGTCGGGAATGGGAGCGGCGGATACACTCCGCTCGCGTGCGGCAGTCGGTTCGCGGTGCTGTCTCCGCGCCTGTTCCTCCTGGATTCGACGAACCTCCGCGATTCGCGCTTGCTCTCCAGGCTGTCCCGTCACCATGGCCAGGATCTGAGCGACGGTCCGGTCTCCTCCGCTCACGGTGTAGGCCGCCGCGGCGATCGCGAGTAGCAAGACGAGGCCCGCCACACTGGGAATCGCGCGGCCCAGGCCGCTGCGGCGCGAGGGCCGAAGCAGGACGCGATCGGACACGGGTGCGGCGATCGCCGGGGGCGAAATCTCTTTCGGCGCGGGCAACGCCAGTATCCGCACGGTCGCGTTCTCGCGCCCGCCGGAGTTGTCGGCAACTCTGGCCGTTAGCTTCTCGACCGCGAGGCCGGGTTCAGCAGAATCGAGCACTGCTGCGATCTCTTCCTCAGGTAGCGCCTCGCTGAGCGCCCGACTACAGAGCAGAATGCGATCACCGGGAAGCACCTCGACGCGACGCACCTCCGGCTCGACCCGCTGCGAGACCCCCAGGGAGCGCAGGAGTTCTCCAGATCTAGGATGGTTCACGGCCTCTTCGGCGGTCAGAATTCCGAGGCGAAGCCACTCGGAAACCACCGAGTGATCCCGTGAGAGCAGATGCAGGCGACCGGATCGATAGCGATATGCGCGACAGTCGCCCACCCAGCCGAGCCAGGCTGGACCGTCGGGTTGGTGGATCAGCGCCGCGGCCGTCGCGACCATCCCGGCACATCCCGGTTCCTCCCGAGCCGTATCCCAGATCGTTCTGTTCGCCCAGAAAAAACCGTCTCGCAGGCGCTCGTCGGGAAAGCCGTCACCATCGCCAAAAGCGCGCCGTATCGCCTCGACACAGATTCCCGCCGCGGTCTCCCTCCCGCCTTGACCGCCGGCGCCATCGCATCCCTCTGCGACGACCAGTAGACGCTCCGCCTTCTCGTTTTCGAAGACTCCGCTGGAGTCCGGCGTCTGAGGGCGACTGCGACCCGGGTCGCTCGCGGGGGCTGTTTCGGGTCGTTTCACCCTTGACCTGCTCAGCAACTGCTCATCCTCTCAATTCCGCTGCGCACCTAGCCGGCTGCAGAAAAACCTGCTCCCGTCACTACGCGGCGTGCTTCGATCCAGGGTTCTTCCGCAACCTGCCAGCTGGGGCGAATCGGCTTTTCCCTTCGCCTGACTCTACCCAGCCAGCCCGGAAAAGGTCAAGAAACATAAATATTCCGGAGACTTGCCGGTCTGATGCGCATTCTTCGAAGGCGCTTTTGAAGCTACACTCGAAAGTGTTCAACGAACAGGAAACCGCTGAAGGAGTTCATGTCGGGCAAGCCGAACCTCTGATAGTATGGCACGGGGGTTGTAGGCACTTTGCTCAAGGCTGTAAAAGATCGCGTGTGGGCTTTCGATCTCGAGTGGATTCCAGACCCGCTCGCGGGTCAAATCCTGTACGACCTTCCCGAAACCAGCAGCGCCCGAGAAACCATGCAACGCATGTGGCAGGAGGGGGGCGCGAGCGAAGAAGACCCGACGCCATTTCTCAAGCTGATCCGCTGTCGCATCGTCTCGATCGCGGCGCTTACCCGGCAGGTCCGCAAGGACGGTGAAGTCGTCCTCAACCTCACATCGTTGCCGCACGATCCCGACGATGCCAAGAGCCGCCGAGAAGCCGAAGTGATCGGTCCGTTCATGGATGCGATCGGCGAACAGCGACCGCAACTGGTCGGCTACAACTCCCTGGGATCCGACCTGAAGATTCTCGTGCAACGGGGCGTGGTGCTGGGCCTGCGCGCACCGGGATTCTGCGAGCGTCCGAACAAGCCGTGGGAAGGCATCGACTACTTCGCCCGGGGCAGCGACTGGAACATCGATCTTCAAGACATGCTAGGCGGCTTCGGCAAATCCGTGCCTTCGTTGCACGAGTTCGCCGTGCAGTCGGGCATCCCCGGAAAAATGGAGGTCGACGGCAATCAAGTCGCGGCGCTCTGGCTCGACGGCGATCACCGCAAGATCGTGCAGTACAACGAATTCGACGCGGTCACGACGTATCTGGTGTGGCTGCGCGTGGCGCACTTCTCGGGACATTTCAGCGACCACCAATACGAAGACGAGCAGAAGCGGGTGCGCGACCTTCTCAACGAAGAATGCAAGCGACCCGAACGAGCGCACCTCATGGCCTACCAGGAAGAGTGGGAACGCTTGCAGAACCTCGTCCTGGCACGACAAGACCCGACTGGATGAAGCGAACCCGTCTACTCGTTCTCGTTGCGCTCATCGCCTGGCTCGGTGGCTGCACGGTCAACCCGGTCACCGGCGAGAGCGAACTGGTATTGATGTCGCCCGAGCGCGAAGCCGCCCTCGGGGCCCAGGCGGCCGAACAGGTCAAGCAGGAGATGGGTCTGGTAGACGACCCGGAACTCTCCGCGTACGTACGGGCAATCGGGGCGAGGCTCGCCGCGAACTCCCCCAGACAGGACACGAATTACGAGTTCCGCGTGGTCGACATGCCCGAAGCCAATGCATTTGCGCTACCGGGCGGATACATCTACGTGTCGCGCGGGCTGCTGACGCTGTGCAACTCCGAAGAAGAACTCGCCAATGTGATGGGGCACGAAGTCGGGCACGTGGCGGCTCGCCACTCCGCTCAACGAGAAACGCGAGCAGCCGGGGCGGGCTTGCTGACGGCACTCGGCACGATCCTGGCCGGCGCCTACGGAGGCGCGGAGGCTGCCCAGACCGTCGGACAGATCGGCCAGGTTGCCGGTGCGGGACTGATCGCGTCCTATGGGAGGGATCAGGAACGCCAGGCGGACTCGGTCGGTCAACGCCTTTCGGCCCGCTCGGGCTGGGATCCCCATCAGATGAGTACCTTCTTGAGAACGCTGGAAGCCGACGGGCGGCTTGCGCACGGCAATCGCGCGCCCAGTTTCTTCGACTCCCATCCGGCGACACCGGAGCGCGTTGGGAATACCGCTGCACTGGCGGGAACTCTGGTCCGGGCTGCCACGCCGCCAATTGCGCGCAATCGCGCCGATTTCCTGCGACGCATTCGCGGGATCATGGTCGGGCCGAACCCGGCCGAGGGCGTGGTCGATGGCACGAGCTTCCTGCACGTGGGAATGGATTTCCGCATGAAGTTTCCCGACGGTTGGAACGTACAGAACGGACGTTCGGCCGTCGCCGCGATCAGCTCGGATCGCGGCGCGCAGATCGCGCTCGAGTCCCAGGGCCGCGGTTCCGACCCGGCCGTCGCTGCGAAGGCCTTCCTGCAGGAGCAACAGATCCAGATTGCAGACCACGGCGCTCGGCGAATCGCCGGCCTACTCGCCTATCACGTAGCCGGTACGGCAAACTCACAAGGAAGTTCAGCCGGCGTCTACCTGACGTGGATCGTGCACGACGGTGCGGTCTTCCGCATCACGGGCCTGACCGCGGTCGCGAAGTTCAAGAGCTATCGTCCGGCTTTCGAAAGAGCCGCGAGGAGCTTTCGACCACTGACGAGTCCCGAACGCAACTCCGTCGACAAACACCTCCTCGAAACGGCGACTGCGCGTGCGGGAGAAACTCTGGCTCGCTTTTCCGCGCGCACCGGAAATACCTGGAGCGCCGAGAAGACTTCCATCGTCAACGCGATCCGACCGGACGCGCGCCTGCGGGCCGGGCAACTACTCAAGATCGCCGTCGCCCGACGTTACAGGCCGTAGCGTAGCAACGATACGGACCCGTAGGGTTGTTCGAGTTCCTTCTCGAAGCGGTGGTGACCTTCCCTTCCTGGGACATCTCCGAAACCGGAGACCGCGTCCCGATGTGCAAATCTCCTCCTGGATTCAGGAGCCGTCTATCGGGCAACAAACCATCATCGCGACGGCGATCGAGGTCCCGAACCGGTCAGCGGTGCATTGAAGCGAACCCGCCCCATAAACGAGCGGAGTTGACTCACGGGTAGCTTGAAGAGCGTTAGTTCAGTTGAATAGCTACCCGGTTCAAGTCAGCCTGCGAAGAACCCCGGAAAGCTCAAAACCTTGAATGCAATGTGAAAGTTCCGGCGAGTACCAAAGAAAAAGCCCCCGCAGGCGCTGGCCTGCGAGGGCTTGAAACTCTGACTCCGGACCGCGGAGCGTCTATTCGCGCGGTCTTCCGATGAAGAACAGCACGACCAGCGACCCGAGTGCAAAAACGGCAATCGACGAGGGCTCCGGAATCGGATCACCGGGCTTCCTCGGCTTCCAGGACTTCTTGTACTTCTTTTTCAGGTTGCCGACCTTCTTGTACTTCTTTTTCGACTTCTTTTTCGACTTCTTCTTCGAACTGGTGGCCTTCTTCGACGTCCTCTTCGATCTGGCGAAGTCGTGGTCCTGCATCGTCGAGGTCGGATTCCCGACCTCGAAATCGATGGAGTGAATGCCGTTCCTGGACAGCGATTCGACCAGATTGTCGTCGCCGCTTTCGCTGTCGCGGTAGGAGCCCTGGCCACCCTCTGGGCCCGGTGTGAATTTCAATCCAAGTGCGTCGGACGGAAACCCCCAACCGATCAAACACACTGCAACCAATAACCGCATTCCCGGCTGAACCATCACCCGCTCCTCCATATTCCCGCTCCCCCTTGCCTGCTCAACAATCGACACTGCGAACTCGTCATTCCCAGGGGGGGGTGGGAACTCCTACGCACAGCGATTATGGGGTGTTTTGACAAGTAATTCCACAGGTTTTCCTGAGATTTCCACATATTTTTCGGAGACATAGAGTCCCGGCTAGAGAATCCGCACCCGGATTGCGTGAGCAAGAAAACATGTTGCCGGTTCGTCGCCGTTTTCGCTACCTCATCGCACGTGGTCGCTCTTGGGTGGGTTGGTGGGCTGCACCCTCGCTACTCGCGCGAACCCCGCCGTGCTTCAATAGGTGGATCTCGGGTAATGACGATGGACACCGCCGGCCACCACTCCCTATGACCCGCCCCATTTGTTGGCCCAATCCACCAGGGCCATCATCAGCGGCTCGGCGTCGCGGGCCAGCTTGGTCATAGCGAGGTCACCATCCGGGTTGTTCTCCACGAGGCCGGCCTTTTTGAGTTCCTTGAGCCTTGTGCTCAAGGTACTCGGCGACAGACCATCACAGAGTGCCCGGAGCTCACGAAACCCACGAGGCCCAGACCGGAGCTCCCAAAAAATCCTCAAGGTCCAGCGCCGGCCAAGGAGATCGAGCAGCTGCATGACTGGGCGGTTGCTCTTGGCCCCGTCCGCGATGCGCGCCGGAGGCGAGGCGCTACTTGCCCCGGCCCTTTTCTTCCTGACCGTCATCGCGATCTCCTTGCGCGACGCGCCCGGGCCCTGCAGTCTGCGATCACAGAGCCATTCACGCGGCACCCGCCTCGGAGAGTATGCGCTCGGCAATCCTCTTCTTGACTATCAGGCACAGCCGAGGGGCTCGCCGCCGCCGGGTGCCAGAACCTTCACGACATCGGCGCCCTGGTCTGCAAGGAGCATCCCGCAGAGCGAACCGACCGTTCTCGTTCCGATCTCGATCACCCGAGCGACTGCTCAGTTGTCCCATCGGAACCACTCCGCGGCGCCGCCGGACAGGCGTGAGGTATCAAACTCCAGAAGCTCGAGCAGCACTCCATCTGGAGCTTCGACCATGATGTAGCAAGTACCGGGCTCGCCTCGAATCGGTGTGCGAAAATGGACTCCGCCCTCCTTCATGAGCGACACCAGCTCGAGCAAGTCGTCCGTCTGGATACCGATGTGGTGGATGCCGTTCTTGCCGTTGCCTCGCGGCAGTTGGTCGTAGAAGTTCAGTCGACCATCTCCGATCCTCACCATGACGTTTCGGGCTCCAGCCACCGTCTCGTCTGCCAGCACTTCCGCTCCAAACCATTGGCGGTAGAAGTCGAGACTCGCGTCCAGGTCGGAGGCGAACAGATGGGTATGGTGGATCCGAGCATTCGGTTGCGACACGATGGCTCCTTCGCTTGGTAGAGGGCTTCGTAGGCCGCTCGATTCCAGTGATACGATTTTTGTACCATAGAAGTCCGGGAATGTCGATACGTTTTTCGTATCGGGATAGACGGGACGGAGTCCCTGTCGCGGTAGCTCACGCAAGCGACCAGGCCTGGCGGTTCAAATAGTTGAAACGCGAGGCAGTGGGATGATTCGATCCTCGCCACCTCCAGCATTTCTCGCTGAGGAGTCGATGCAGCGTTGCTTCTGTCAGACCCGGTTTGGGATTGCCGGTCAAGCCCGGTCGCTTGGCGACGCCTAACATATACCCATCGGAAGCTTCTTCAGCGTCCTCGAGCGAGAGTGAGGAATGCAGCGTCCATACGGAGTGAACGCGGGAGTGCACGCGGGAATGCACGCGGGAATGCACGCGAAGCCTCGAGCCGATGTCGATGCCCGCATCGAACGGTTCCATTTTTCAGGGAAGACCAGGAGATTTGAAGAACGAAAGATGAAGGTAGTAGACTCCTCTCGACGGTCCGTGAGTTCGGAATCTGTCTCAGCCACCGCTTAGCCAGGAGATCTAGATGGGAAATGATTATGCCGAGCGCATGAGGGAATACGCTCAACGGGTCATTGGCTACAAGACGGGGGAAGTCGTCTCACTGATGATCCACATCGGTGATGAACTGGGTCTGTATGAAGCGATGTCAGGCAAAGAAGGCGTGGATGCCGCCAGCCTCTCGAAAGCGACCGGCCTGAATGAACGGTGGGTCCTTGAATGGCTGCGAGGCCAGGGGGCGGCCGGCATCATCGATCACCTTGGAGGAGAACGTTTCCAGCTATCCGACGTCGCGACGGATGCGCTGTTGAATACCGACAGCCCCGCCAATATTGCGGGCTTCTTTTTCAAGTCCCCGTCACACGAAGTAATCGACAAAACGATCGACGCATTTCGAACCGGTCTCGGCCTCAGCTGGGGCGCGCATGGCGACGGCGCTTCGCATTTTCTTTGTCGCACCAACCGGCCTTTCCACCTGCAACTGGCCGATCGCGTCATTCCGCTGATTGATGGCATGGTTGAGCGGCTCTCGTCAGGTGGCGCGGTTCTGGATGTCGGATGTGGCTCCGGGACGGCTTTGACGGAACTCGCAAAAGCGTTTCCGAATTCGCAGTTTCACGGTATCGATCCAGCGACCAATATGATTGCAGAGGCGAAGGAACGCTATCGAGAGTTACCTAACGTCCGTTTCGAAGTCGGCTACGGTGAAGAGATGTCCGATAAGAACAAGTTCGATCTCGTGACGACGTTCGATTGCATGCACGATATGACGGATCCCAAAGGCACGATGAACGCCGTTCACCGCGCCATCAAAAACGATGGGGCGTGGCTGATCAAGGATATTCGCTCTCAAGACACCTATGAGGAGAATCTGGAGAACCCGGTTGCGGCGATGATGTACGGGTTTTCGGTGATGTACTGCATGTCGTCTGCCTTGTCGAAACCCGGGGGCGCCGGCCTGGGCGCGCTGGGTTTTCCTCCAGGCGTTTGCAAGAGCATGGGGGCCGACGCGGGTTTCAGCCAGTTCAAGATTCTGGACTTCGATAGTGATCCGTTCAATTTCTACTACGAACTGCGGCGGTGAGAGCGCTGTGGTCGAGTACAGCATGCCTTTGAAAGGAACTTCCTGGCACAAAGCACTCGTCGCACTCGTCGCGTGGTCACTGACCGCTTTTCTCGCAGCAGGCCGCGCAGAGGCGGACCCCTGGCCGGGGGATTCGGGGGTGGAGATCGGCGACGTCGGAGGAGTCGGAGGCCTGCCGTCGGGCTATGAACCCAGCGGTGCCGTCTGGCACACAGGACTGGGTGTGTTGTTAGTCGTTGGAGACGGCGGCCAGGTAAGCGAGATGGACGCGGACGGAACGAATGTCATCACGTGGTCTCCGGGTGGGGATCTCGAGGGCATCACCATCGCGGATCCTGATAGCGATCTGGTCTACCTCGCTCGCGAACACCCGGACGCCGTGCTCGAGTTCAACCTGAGGACGGGAACACTCACAGGCAATTCCTGGGACCTGACTGCGTGGCTCACCGGCTCCAACAACCAGGGACTCGAGGCGCTGACCTACGCCGACGGGTTGTTCTATGCGGGGCTTCAGGCCGACGGGAACATCTACGTGTTCCAGTTACTGCCTCTCGGTGCCGTCAATCACATCGAAACCCTCCCCGCCCCCTTTTCGCGCACGGACATCTCAGGCCTGCATTTCGATGCCGATACCGAGATTCTCTACGCGACCTACGACTCATCTGACGTGATCGTGGAGATGCAGAGCGACGGAACATTCCTGCGAGAGTATGACCTGGCGGGAAACGATCAGGAGGGCATCGCACTGCTGCCCGGCTGTCCTACAGGGGACGCGACGCTCTTCATCTCCGAGGACTCCGCAGAAGTCTGGCGTTACGAGGACTATCCGATCACGTGCGTCGCCGAGCCCATCCCGGCTCTGAAGTCCTGGGCGCTCGCGTTGCTCGCCGCGGCGCTCGGGTTCGCGGGCGTATCGCGTCCCAGAGCCCCCAGAATGAACAACGCTTTTGGGAACTACAGCTAGGGAAGCTCTGCACATGCGGCTGCTGTGCGCTGGTAGGTGATGGCTCGTAGTATGGGACGGCGCTCGTTGCCCGTTTCGGGCTTCGAGAGACGGATCGTCGTTCTGGGATCGATCACAAGGCGCACCTCTGCTGCGGGGGCATCAGCTGGTGGCGCAC